>CBFHIW010000001.1:0-107953 GCA_965656065.1 Luminiphilus sp.
CCGCTGTCACACCCTGGCCCGGGAGCGCCTCCAGCGTCTCGTCGGTATAGGGCTGCAGCCATTCCTCGCGGCCAAACCGCGATTGGAACGTGGTGATCATCTCGTTCTCTGACAAGTCCAGTTGCTCACCAATCAGTCGCGAGGTTTTGTGACACTGGCAATGGTAGGGGTCTCCCTCAAGCAGATAACGCTTGGGCATACCGTGGTAGGACAGCACCAGTTTGTCTGCCCGCCCATGCGTTGCCCAGTGGGCGCGGATGCTATCGGCCACCGCGGCAATGTAGCGCGGATCGTCATGATACGAGCTGATGAAGCGCAGGGCAGGTAGCCAGCGCCGTCGCGTGAGGTCACTACTCACCTCGTCAAATGTCGAGCCGGTGGTAGGCCCTCCGTACTGCGGGTAGAGCGGCAGTACCACCAGCTTTTGCACGCCCGCCTCAAACATTTCGGTCAGCACATCGGCGATGGCGGGTGAGCCGTAACGCATGGCGCCCCGGACCACAAAACGATCGCCATGTTGGCTTTTGAGTTGCGCGGAGACCCCGGCGACCTGATCCTCCAGATGCGCGAGCAAGGGCGAGCCACGCTCATTCCACACTGCGGAGTAGGCTTCAGCCGAACGCTTGGGGCGCGTATTGAGGATGATGCCGTTGAGAATCAGCCACCAGATCGGTCGCGGTACCTCTACAACACGGGGATCCCACAGGAACTGCTTCAAATACGGCTTCAGCGCCTTGGCGGTCGGGGCCTCAGGCGTGCCGAGATTGGTCAGCAGCACGCCAATGCGCGGCACGGTCGCATGCTGATAGTCGGACTGACCGAGGTATTTCATAGTGGGTTCCTGAGCGCTGTCTGCTTGATCTGCGCGGCTCAGCACAAGATCACACGGGCCGCGATTGTACCTTATACGCGAATTGACTCGTCTCTGATCAGTGCGTAAAACGAGTGCTCCCCGGGCCTTAGCCCGGCGCATTTCCAGGGTAATGACAGGACCTGATCATGAGTCTCGATTTCGACAGCGCACGCCTACCGAACCCGCATTTCACCGAAGAACACGACGCCTGGCGGGCTGCTCTGCGGAGATTCATAGATACAGAGGTGATGCCCTATGCCGACGACTGGGATGAGGCCGGAGCCATCCCCACCGAGCTGTGGCCCAAGGCGGCGGAGGTCGGTCTGCTCGGGCTGGGTTATCCAGAACAGTATGGCGGCACGCCAGCGGACAGTTGGCACTCGTGGATTGTGAATGAAGAGCTCTCTCGGGTCGGCGTCGGCGGTATCAGCGCCTCGCTCATGGTGCATGGCATTGGCTTGCCCCCGGTGCTCAATTGGGGGCCCGAGTGGATGCAGGCAGAGGTGGCCCCACCTGTCCTTAGAGGAGAGAAGTGGATTTCGCTGGGGATTACCGAGCCCGGTGGTGGGTCTGACGTAGCCAATCTCGCCACCACTGCGGTGCGGGACGGTGATCACTTCGTGGTCAGCGGTGGCAAGACTTACATCACAGGCGGCATGCGCGCCAACTGGGTATCCACCGCGGTGAGGACGGGCGGCGAGGGTGCTGGCGGCGTCTCCATGCTATTGATCCCTGCCGATGCTGAGGGTTTCTCACGCACCCCGCTGGATCGCAAGATGGGTTGGTGGGCCTCCGATACCGCCACCCTCTACTTCGACGAAGTGCGTGTCCCGGTCGAGAACCTCATTGGTTCAGAAAATCAGGGCTTCAAGGTCATCATGACGAACTTCAACAGCGAGCGCATGGGCATGGCAGCCGCCATGGAGGCCTATGCGCGAGTCTGCCTTGAGGAGGCGGTGGCCTGGGCCACGGAACGTAAAACCTTTGGCAAGCGCCTGGCTGATCATCAGGTGATCCGGCACAAAATCGCGCAGATGAAACAGCAATTAAACGCCACGCAGGCCTATATCCGGATGTGCTATGAATCGATTGAGGCGGGCATGCCCAATCCGGGAGACATTGCCTTACTCAAGGTTCAGGCGAGCGAAGTGATGGAGTTCTGTGCCCGGGAAGCCATGCAAATTCTGGGTGGCCTCGGTTATATGAGGGGTAACCGGGTCGAGCGGATCTATCGCGAGGTGCGCGTCAATGCGATCGGCGGCGGTTCAGAAGAAATCATGCGTGATCTCGCTACGCGGCAGTACGGGCTATAGGGAACGAGCCGTCGCACTCCGATGGCAGCTAGATTAACTAGCACTCAGTCGCTGACGGGCCCCACCGGCGGCTGAGCCAGCGGCGCCGCTGACAATGTTGCGCGCCCTGTGCCACAGTGCGCCGGCTAAAATGAAACAATAAAATCTGGGATGACAGGAGCAACATCATGAGTGATAACAAGGCGGCGTTGTCCGCGTTTCGCGAGGAAGTGTCCGCGTGGATGGCAGAAAACGTGCCGTCGGACCCCGGCTTTTTATTACCACTGACGTTTCTGGAGGTGGGCACGGAACAGCAGCTCGATTTTCTGCGCGAGTGGCAGCACAAACTCTGGAGTGCGGGGTACTTGGGCATGCACTGGCCCAGCGAGTATGGTGGGCAGGGCGCAGACCCTTCCTATCAGTACATCGTCGACAAGGAGCTGGCGAAGCACAACGCGCCCATCATCTTTAACACCATCGGCCTTAACTGGGTTGGTCCGCTGCTGCTCGACATGGGCACCGACGAAGAGAAAGCCAAATACATTAAAAACATCCTCTCGGGAGAGGAAATCTGGTGCCAGGGTTTTTCAGAGCCTGACCATGGCTCAGATCTGGGTGCGGTGCAGACCCGGGCCGTGCGCGACGCCGATGATTACGTCGTCAACGGTTCCAAAATCTGGACCACGCTCGGGAATTACGCCGACCACATGATTCTGCTTGCGCGCACCAACACCAACACCGAGCGCAAATATGATGGCCTGTCTTTCTTTCTCTCGCCCATGAAGATCGATGGTGTCGAGGCGCATCCCATCCGCAAAGTGACGGGCGAGTATGGATTTAACCAGACATTCTTCACCGATGCCCGCATACCCGCGCGCTGCCTGATGGGTGAAGAGGGCGGCGGTTGGATGGTCGCCATGAAAACGCTGGAATACGAGCGCGGTGTCACCGCGGGGCAGGCCAGCGGCTACTGGGGTGTCACGATTCAGGTCGATGACATGATCGAGGAGCTCTCCAAGCTCGAGCACGACGGTGAGCCGCTGCTCTCTGATCCGGTCGTCCGGGACGATCTGGTCGGCTTCATCATGGAGGCCAAGGCGCTCTCATTGACCGGTCGACGGTCGGGTATTCCCGCCCTGACCTCGGATTACCCGATGGGCCTTGCGCTGTCGGTGAAATACCGGGGGACAGAATATGAGCGCCGTATGAAGCAATACACCGCGAGCAAGCAGGGGGCGCAAAGCGCCCTCTACGTTGGCGATGCCGACGCGGTGAGCGGCGGATTCTGGCAGCGTGCCTACTTTAGTAACTTCGGCGCGACCATCGGCGGCGGTACCACTCAGGTGCAGGCCAATATTGTGGCCGAGCACGTGCTCGGCCTGCCGAAGTAAGGGGGGCGAGATGTCAGTTTTAGGAAATGTATCGATCCGCCTGACCGAGGAGCAGGGCATGCTGCTCGATGTGGCCAGAGGCTTTGTCCGGGATCAGGCACCGATTGAGGCGGTGCGCGCTCAGTTGGAGACCGATACCGGTTACGACGCAGCCATTTGGCAGGCGATGGTGGATATGGGCTGGGCGGGCATCGCCTTGCCCGACACCGTCGGCGGTGCCGGCATGGGCGTGGGCTCGGCAGTGCCCGTTTTTGAGGCGCTGGGTGGTGGCTTGTTGGGTACGCCATTGCTCAGCACCACGCTGGCGGGTCAGTTGATCTGGCGCGCCGCGGGTGAGTCATCCGCAGAGTGGCTGGGGCGCCTGTGTTCCGGTTCGGTGGGGACGATCGCCTATCTCGACCACGCCGACTGGGGCGCAGCCAATCTGGGCGTCGCGCTGAGTGCTGACGGAACGCTCACGGGCAGTAAAAGTTTTGTGGCGGATGCCAGCGTGGCCGACTGTTTTGCGGTCGTGGCCAGCGAGGGCGGCGAACCAGTACTGGCTTTGGTAGAGCGCAGCGCGATGAACGACAGCGCGCTCTCAGAAAACGTGCTGATCGACCTGACCAAGCGCGCAGCTAATGTCGATTTCACGGGTGTGACCCCGGCACAGGTGTTCCGTGGCGATGCCGTCGCAGCGGCGCTGAGGGACACCCTGCTAATCGGCGCGTTATTGACCGCAGCCGAAACCACTGGCGCTGCCGGTAAATGCCTGAACAGCATCACCGAGTATCTCAAAACCCGTAAGCAGTTCGGCAAGCTGATTGGCTCCTACCAGGCGCTCAAGCACCCGACGGTCGATATTTATGTCGGCATGGAGAATGCGCGCTCTTTTGTGTACCACGGGGCGACCGTGGTGGGGGATGAGGCGTTAGATCAGGACGCAGAGGTCGCGTGCCGGATGGCCAAAGTCGCCGCTGACGAGGTCATGGTGTTTGCCGGTGACCGCTCGGTGCAGTTTCACGGGGGCTTCGGCTTTACCTGGGAATGTGATTCCACGCTGTTTATTCGCCGCGCCCAGTGGGCGCAGCAGATGTACGGCGGTGCGATTCACCATCGCAAGCGCTTGGCGTCGCTGCTATTGGATAGCTGAGCAGTTAGCCGGGCGGCAGGTGTTGCGCCAAAAAGCGCGCCATGTTGCCGCCCATCACGGCGCGCACCTCGGCCTGCGTCAATCCGGCATCCAGCAACGCCTGAGTCAAATGGGGCAGCTGTGAGGCGTCAATCGGTGTCGTGACCGAGCCATCCCAGTCGGATCCCAGCGCGATGTGGTCGACGCCAAATCGCTCGACGCCGTATTGGATAGCGCTGGCAATCGCATCGATGCCCTCGCCACAGGTCACGTCAGCCCAAAAGCCGACCCCGATTAAGCCACCCGCCTCGGTAATCAACGCCATGGTCTCGTCACTGATGTTACGGGGGCTGGGGCAGTGCCCATCGAAGCCGGTGTGACTGACGATGAGGGCGTCGCCTTCTGTCACGCGAAGGGTGTCGCGCACCGTGGCTTCACTGCTGTGGGCCACATCGATCATGATCCCTTTCTTCTGCATGTTGCGCACAGCCAGCTCGCCAAATGGCGTGAGTCCCGCTTGCGATTCTCCGTGAAGGGAGCCACCGAGGCGATTATCGAAGAAGTGATGCAGGCCCATCATGCGAAAGCCCGCGTCATACAGCTGGCCGATGTTGTCTAACTGGCCGTCGAGCGCATGGGACCCTTCGGTGCCCAGCAATGCACCGACCACCGCTTCACCTCGGCCGCGCCGGGCCAATAATTGACTAAGCTCCGATTGTGAGGTGATCAGGGTCAGCTGCGGGCTTTGCGCCGCTGCCGCCCGCACCCGGTCGGCTTGCAGCATCGCCCGGGCAAAAAGGCTGTCATAAGTCGCCGCGGGCCAGCGCTGTGCCATGGCCAGCAGCGTGATGTTATCCGCCGTGTCGGTCGCATTCTGTTCGTAGTTCTGTCCTCGCGGTGACTTGGTGACGGTGGTAAACATCTGCAGCGCGGCACCGCCCTCAATCAGGCGCGGCAGGTCGACCGGCCCCCACTCGTTGCGGTGCAACAGGTCCTTGCCCCAGAGTGCGGAGTCGGCGTGCAAGTCCCCCACGATGAGCTGCGCGTGTAGCGCGCGTGTTTCGGGTGTGGGAGCCCGGCCAGGGTCGCCCAGTACCAGATTGGCGTTGCGATCCACCCACTGCGGTCCCAGCAGAAAAAACGCGGCGACCATAGCACCCGCCAGCAGTGACATGACGGTGAGTAATCCTTTCAGCCATGTCATGGGCGATCTCCCTTGGACTGCGGTTTTTGAGGGTGTCCGCAGTCTGTCTGGTTTCAAACGCCCGGGCAACCGGTCTGCCCCGAGAGGCGCTACGTATGCCAGCCATGAGCCGAAAGAACGCGATTTTGTTGTTGGGAGACCAGCTGAGCTGGGGTCACCCCGCGCTGCAGCAGGCCGACCCTGACACAACGGTGGTGATCCTCGCCGAAGTTCGCGAGGAGGCCAGCTATGTCCGCCACAACCGCCACAAGATCGCGCTGCTCTTCAGCGCGATGCGTCACTTTGCCGAGGCGCTCGGTGAGCGCGGCTATCAGGTGGCGTATTACCCCTATGAGGAGTCAGCCCCGTCCTTGCTCGCGGCGTGCGAGCGCGCACAGGAGCAGTGGCGCTTTCAGCGGCTGCTGGTCTGCGAGCCGGGAGAGTATCGGCTGCTTGAGCAGATGCAGCGTTGGCCCGATGCTTTGGGCGTGCCCGTTGAGCTGCTTGAAGACACCCGGTTTCTCGCTTCCAAGCAGGATTTTTCAGACTGGGCTTCTGGCCGCAGACAGCTGCGCATGGAGTATTTCTATCGCGACATGCGCAAGCGCTATGGGCTCTTGATGGACGCTGGCCAGCCCGAGGGTGGCAAGTGGAACTACGATGCCGACAACCGCGCCGGCTGGCGCGAGCAATGTGAGATCCCGCCGCGCTCCGAGCCTGAGCACGATGACATCACCCGCGCGGTGATTGCGATGGTAGAGGCCACCTTTCCTGACCATCCGGGAGACCTGACGACCTTTCGCTGGGCTGTCACGCATAAGGCTGCGCAGGCCGAGCTAGACTGGTTTTGTGAGCACGCGTTGCCTGCCTTTGGCACTTATCAGGACGCGCTGGCCGAGGAGTCACCCTGGCTTTTTCACGGTCTGATTTCCATGTACCTCAACTGCGGTTTGCTGGACCCACTGCCTGTTTGCGAGCAGGTGGAGGCGGCTTACCGTCGCGGTCATTGCTCCCTGTCAGCGGCGGAGGGTTTTATCCGGCAGGTGCTGGGTTGGCGCGAGTATGTACGCGGCCTGTATTGGCACCACATGCCTGACTATCGCGAGCGCAACGCGCTGTCCGCCGACAGACCTTTACCGGAGTGGTTCTGGACGGGTGATACAGACATGCGCTGCCTGTCTCAGGCGCTAAGGCAGTCGCTGGATCTTGGTTATGCCCATCACATTCAGCGGCTCATGGTGATCGGTAACTTTGCGCTCATTGCCGGGCTCAGCGTGCCCGAGGTCTGTGACTGGTATCTCGGGGTTTATCTCGACGCTTACGAGTGGGTAGAGCTACCCAATACACTGGGCATGGCGTTGTTCGCCGATGGCGGCATCATGGCGTCCAAGCCCTATGCAGCCAGCGGCAAATATATTCAGAAGCAGGGTAATCATTGCAAGGCCTGTCGCTACGATCCCAAGCGCGTCACGGGAGAGGATGCCTGCCCCTACAACAGCCTGTATTGGCACTTCATCGATCGTCACAACGCGCTATTGAGCCAGAACCCGCGCATGGGTTTGATACTCGGCGGCTGGAGAAAACGGAGCGATGAGGATCGCGAGGTCGTGCTTAAGTGGGCGGATCGCACCCTCGAGCAGATCGCCGCGCTCTAGGCCTCACCTGCGGGTGACGCGGACTTGCCTTTCCGCCAGCGTTGACCGCTGCAGCGTTTCGAGCAATACACGATCTGGTCCCACTGATGCTTCCAGCGTGCGCGCCAACTGAAGGGGCGCTCACAGACCGGGCAGACTTTCGTGGGCAGGTCAGATTTTTTCCGATGCGCCATCAGTTTTGATCCGTGATGGGCCAGTCAGCACCGTCCACCACGTGCTCCGGTTGCGTCGGGCGGAATCCCTCCCACTTCAGGGTAAAGGTGTCGTCCGGATCGTACTGCGCGGCCTGCTTGGCCAGATTGAACTGTCGGCCCCCGCGGGGGTCTGAGCCCACTCCCGCGATGTACTGCCAATTGCCGTAGTTGCTGCCCACGTCGTAGTCGATAAGTTGTTGTTCGAAAAAAGCCGCGCCATAGCGCCAGTCGAGTCCAAGTTCATGAATGAGGCAGGAGGAGGCGATCTGGCGACCCCGGTTGCTCATCCAGCCGGTGGCAACCAACTGTCGCATGAGTGCATTGACCAGAGGGTAGTCGGTGTCGCCGGCGCACCATCGTGCAAAGTGACGTGGCTCAAAGGTGGTCAGGAGCCTTCGACCCGAGCGACCGCCCTGACGGAACAGTGATTGACCATCGATCACCGCGCGCCAGTGAAAAAACTCCCGCCATAACAGTTCGAAGTAAAGCCAGTAGGTGGAGTCGTTGGCGACGTGTTCTCGCTCGTAGCGGAAAATCGCGTGAGCCACTGTGCGCGCAGATAGCGCCCCGGTCGCCAGCCACGGTGAGAGCGTGCTCGAGCCGCTTAAGCCATCGAGATCGTTGCGGGTCTGTTTGTAGTCGGCAATGGCATGTGTTTGAAACAGAAACTGATCGAGGCGCCTGAGGCCGGCTGAACTCCCGCCGGGGAGCGGCAAGCCCGGGTGTGGCGAGGCCGCTGCTTTGGGGATCGCATCAAATTGCGCCGAGGGCGGCGGCGGCAGGGTGCTCGGTGCTGCCATGGGGCTACTGATGTTGAGTTTTTCGACCTTGCGTCGAAACGGCGAAAACGTATCGGGTAAATCTGCCATCTCGAAGGGGAACTGCTCGGCGTCAAACAGCGTGCTGCCGCGGAATACAGACAGCGTTGCGGGAAGCTTTTGTTCCAGGAACGCGATGGCCTGCTCTTCGTACCAGCCGGGCGTAAAGCTGGTGGTGACGTGGTCAATGCTGAAGCGGTCCACAATATTGGGCAGGACCAGCTCGGGAGAGCCCTCAAGGACCATCAGATCCTGACCTAACGCCTGCAGCTGCTCCTTCAATTCCTGCAACGACTCGCGCAGAAAACGATCCCGCTGTGGGCCGAGGCCTGTCAGATTGCACCAGGGCCTGGGCTTGGGCATCAGGTAAATGCAAAGGAGCGAGTCTGCGCCCTGCGCGCTGGACAACGCCGGGTTGTCTGCCAAGCGCAGATCGGTCTGGAACCAGTGGAGTTGGCGCATGGTGGCACACCCTGCAGAGAGTGTTCTGGTGTACGCTGGCCCGTAAATCACGGATCGGCCGTGACGCAATAGTGCCCAGCTTCACTTGCGGGCCCTGCCAACCAAATCTCGACGGATAACCACCACCGGCATGATGGAATCCAACCCTTCATTAGCCTCGCTCATTGACTCGGCATCGGCTGCTGTGGCTGAGCTATCGGGGCAAGCCGCGCGCTGGCGGGCGGCGGCTCCGGGTCGGGTTAACCTGATCGGCGAACACACGGATTACAACCAGGGCTGGGTGCTCCCCGTGGCGATCGACCGCTACACCGCGATGGCCGCCGCACCGGGCGTGCCGGACCAGATCCGGGTGCGGAGTTTGGCGATGGCTGAGGAGAGCAGTCTGTCACTCGATCAGTTACACACGCCGCATGGCGACCCCTGGATGCGCTACGTTCAGGGCGTCCTCGCCCAATATGATCAGCATGGAGTGCGCTGCCCCGGGCTCGACGTGGCTATTGTATCGAGTGTCCCGCCAGGCAGTGGGTTGTCCAGCAGTGCCGCGCTCGAGTTGGCGACGGCGCACCTGTTGGAGGCGGTGACCGGGCAGACCTTGACCTCCGCCGAGCGGATTCGAGCCAGCGTGCAGGCCGAACGCGAGATGGCCGGTGTCCCCTGCGGGATCATGGATCAGACCGTGGTCGAGTTGGCAGCGTCCGGACAGGCTCTGCTCCTCGATTGTGCGGATCAGACTACGCGGCCAGTCCCTTTTGATTCGCAGGCACCGGCACTGCTGGTGATTCACTCCGGCGTTTCCCACGCACTCGCGGAGGGCGCGTATGCCCAAAGACGCGACGAATGTGAGCAAGCCAGTGCACTGCTGGGGGTGAACACGCTCCGCGACGTGAGCCCCGATCAGCTGGCGCGGTTAAAAGATGAGGCGGTACTGCACCAGCGGGCCACCCACGTGGTGTTGGAAAACGAACGGGTTTGCGATGCCGTGACGGCGATCGAGCAGGGTCACTGGGATCACTTGGGGGCGTTGATGACGGGCAGCCATCGGTCTTTGCGGGATGATTACGAAGTGTCCTGCGCGGAGCTGGATCTTTTGGTCGCGCTCGCCACCTCGGAGCCGGGCGTTTATGGCGCAAGAATGACCGGCGGCGGCTTTGGTGGCTGCGTCATCGTGCTGGTCGAGACAGACCAGCTCGAAGCCGTCGCGGACCGTATCAGTGGTCAGTATGCCGACCGCATGGGTTGGGCACCCGGGTGTTATCGTATTCAGGCCGGCGCTGGCGCCCGCGAGATCTGCACCGCGCTATGAATGATTCGTTATCACAACGCCCCCATCGCCGTCGCAATGCGCTGACGGGTGATTGGGTTACGGTCTCGCCCCAGCGCGCACAGCGTCCTTGGCAGGGTGAAGAGAGCCCCGCTTCTGGCAGGACCGGGGTGACTTACGATCCCGACTGCTATCTCTGCCCGGGCAACACCCGAGCGAGTGGCAACCTGAACCCACCCTACACAGCCCCCTGGGCATTCGATAATGATTTTCCTGCTGTGCAAACTGACCTTGATGCGGGGTCGGTGGCAGTTGATGCCACCGATCCCGGGGAGCCATCGACGCTCTTCAGGTCGGAGCCGGTTGCCGGTCGTTGCCGGGTGCTCTGCTATCACCCCGACCACAGCAAGACGCTGGCCGACATGACCGAGCAAGAGACACTGGCGGTGGTGCAGCTGTGGGCTTCGGAGGTTGGAGCCCTGCGCCAAAGCCATCAGTGGGTGCAGGTGTTCGAAAATCGGGGCGCGATGATGGGGTGCTCTAATGCGCATCCCCATGGGCAGATCTGGGCGGTCGATACCCTCCCCAATGAGGGAGCGAAGGAGCTGGCTCAGCAGCAGGCCTTCTATGATGCGGAGCAGGTAGCGTTGCTCGAGGTGTACCGCGCCGAGGAGGAGCAGCTGGCAGAGCGTGTCGTCATTCAGGAGGAACACTGGACCGTGCTAGTGCCCTATTGGGCAATGTGGCCCTTCGAGACGCTGCTACTGCCGCGGAGTCAGATCGATCACCTCGATGCCCTGACCGAGCGCGAGCAACTGTCGCTGGCACAAGTGGTCACTCGTCTGCTTCGCGGATACGATGCTTTGTTTAATACCAGCTGCCCTTACACCATGGGGTGGCATGGTGCGCCGGGCATTGCGCCGGCACCGCACTGGCAGCTTCATGCGCATTTTTATCCCCCCTTGCTCCGTTCGGCGAGTGTGCGCAAACACATGGTGGGGTATGAGATGCTTAGCGAGGCGCAGCGCGATCTGACACCCGAGGCGGCTGCAGAAAGGCTTAGAGGAACCGTGTGAGTCGGCCGGATATGGGCCAGACTCATCACAGGGATCAAGGGTCCGAACAGAGAACACGATGAAAGTATTGGTGACCGGTGGCGCAGGCTATATCGGCAGCATCACGAGCGAGGTGTTGCTAGAGCACGGCCACGATGTGGTGGTCTTCGACAACCTGTCGCAAGGGCATCGGGCCGCTGTGCCCGCGGACGCTGAATGGGTGCAGGGTGACCTGGCATCCCCGCAGGAGATCCGTGAGGCCATTGAGCAGCATCGACCCGGCGCCGTGATGCACTTCGCGGCGCGTTCGCTGGTGGGTGAGTCGATGGATGATCCTCTCGCTTACCTGCGAGATAACGTGATGAACGGCCTGAATTTACTCGACGCCTGCGTGGCAGGTGGCGTCGAGCGCTTCATCCTGTCCTCGACCGCCAATCTCTTCGGCGCGCCGACCAGCGCTATGATTGATGAGCAGGCGCCGATTGCACCGGGCAGCCCCTACGGTGAATCCAAATGGGCGCTTGAGCGGGCGCTGGAATGGCTGTCACAGACCAAGGGCCTGCGCTTTGCGAGCCTCCGCTATTTCAACGCTGCCGGCGCCAGTGAAGCCCGAGGAGAGCACCACACGCCGGAAACCCACCTCATACCCTTGGTTTTGCAGGTCGCGGCCGGTCAGCGGGACCACATTACGATCTTCGGTGACGATTACGACACGCCGGATGGCACCTGCATTCGTGACTACATTCATGTGCTGGATCTCGCTGAGGCACATGTGCTGGCGTTACAGGCACTGGAGCAGGGCAATCGGATGTACAACCTGGGCAATGGCGAGGGCTTCAGTGTGCGGCAGGTGATTGAGACCGCGCGAGCGGTCACCGGTGAAGCCATTCCGGAGCGGATGGGTGAGCGACGCGCGGGAGACCCGGCCCGACTGGTCGCATCGAGCGACCGGATTCGTCAAGAGCTGGGGTGGGCGCCCCAGTATCCGGCGCTAGAGCAGATCATCGACAGCGCCTGGCGCTGGCACCAGCGGCACCCCGACGGTTACATCGACTGAGCCTCGACAAGCGTTGGAGATATCGGCCGGACGGAGTAGGGCGCAACATCGGCTTTTGCGGTAGTCTGCCCGCCTCGCGGTGTGGCGCAGAGATGCTCTGATCGCACCCACCTTAAGACCATGGCTGAAGAGGTAGCCCGTGCCCGCAATCGATAGTTTGTTTAATCCCTTTTCGCTCAAATCTCTGAGCACCGAGAACCGTGTCGTCATGGCACCCATGACCCGTAACCATTCTCCGGACAACATTCCCAGCGAGGCCTCCGCCGCGTATTACCGGCGACGTGCGGCAGGGGGTGTGGGGCTCATAATTACCGAGGGCACCTGCCCGAATCACATCGCCGCCAACGGCTATCCAGACGTGCCTTATTTTCATGGAGAGGAGCGTTTGGCAGGCTGGAAGGCGGTCGTTGATGCTGTTCACGCCGAGGGCGGCAAGATCGCACCGCAGCTCTGGCACTGCGGCGGCATGCGCAAGCGCGGCGTGATGCCCGAGGGCGATGTCGACGGTTACACGCCGTCGGGGATGAACGTACCCGGCAAGGTGACCCGCCATGTGATGACCCAGCAGGATATCGATGATGTGGTGCGGGCGTTTGCGGAGGGAGCCCGGGACGCACAGCGTTTGGGTTTCGACGCCGTGGAAATTCACGGTGCTCACGGGTATCTGATTGATCAGTTTTTCTGGGAGGGCACTAACCAGCGCACCGATGGCTATGGGGGCTCAATGGCGGCGCGCAGTCGCTTTGCCGTCGAGGTGATCGAGGCCTGTCGCGCCGAGGTGGGACCGGATTTCCCGCTCATTCTGCGCTGGTCTCAGTGGAAGCAGCAGGATTTCACCGCGCGTCTGGCCCCGACGCCGCAGTTGCTGGAGGCCTTTTTGCAGCCACTGATCGACGCGGGCGTCGATGCGTTTCATTGCAGTCAGCGGCGGTTCTGGGAGCCCGAGTTCGATGACTCTGACATGAATCTGGCCGGATGGGTGAAGAAGCTCACCGGGATGCCCACGATTACGGTAGGGAGCGTCAGCCTGGATCAGGACTTTGTGTCCCAGCCCAGCGAAGGCGACGGCGCCACCAGTGGGCCGGCCTCGATTGACCGTTTGCTGGAGATGATGGACCGCGGCGATTTCGATCTGGTGGCGGTCGGGCGTGCCCTCATCGCCAACCCGGATTGGCCCAAGGTGGTGCGTTCGGGCGATACGGCAGACCTGCAGCCCTACAACAAGGACCTGCTCGCCGAATTAGCCTGACAGACCAGAAAATTTTGCCTATATTGGCGACTGTCACCAAGCTGTCACAGGTCGACTTCACAATACGATTGTGAGCAGCGTTTTGGCGCGCTTCGCCTGGCTGCTCACTTGCTTCTTTTTCCCAGGAGACTCGTTATGAAATTGTTGCACTGCAAAGAGCGCTTCACCTATACCTCTGCAGCAAGCATTAAAACCGCCTTGTCTATAGCTGTGTTGGCCACAACAATCGGGGTGGTAAGCCCGGTGTTAGCGAACCAACAAACATCATCGATAGTTGGCAAGGTTTATGACACCGCAGGTGTTCCTGAATCCGGAGCGATTGTGACAATCATAGACCTGCGATCCGGTACCACGAGAACTGTGACCTCAAACGATTCGGGCTCTTATGCAATCAAGAATCTCGCTGCGGGTGGGCCCTACGAGGTCAGTGTGAATGGCGAAAAGCAGACGACAGTAGAGTCCATTGCATTGGGCGACGCCTATTCATTGCCGCTACAGATTGGCGGTGGCTCGATGGAAGAGGTGCTGGTTGTTGGGCGAGAGGCGCTTTATAGCGTTACCTCCGGACCAACAGCTAGCTTCAACTTAGGTGATCTAGAGGAGGCTGTGTCTTTTGAGAGGGATATCAAGGACGTATTTGATATCGATCCTCGATTGAATAACACCGGTGGGATCATTTCATGCGGGGGTAAGCACCCGCGCTTCAACACGACCACCCTAGATGGTGTGCGCTTCAGCGACCAATTTGGCCTTAACAGCAACGGTTACGGAACGGCGAACGGAATGCCATTCCCTTACGATGCAGTCGAACAGGTGTCCGTAGAGCTGGCGCCCTTCGACGTAAAATATGGCGGCTTCTCGGCCTGCAATATCAACGCGGTTACAAAGCGCGGGTCCAACGAGTGGGAGGGCAGTCTCTTCTATGAATACACCGACCAAGATCTGCGCGGCGATGAGGTGGGCGATGCCAACTTCAGTTTTGAGGATTACAAAGAAAAATTTTACGGTTTTGATGTTCGCGGGCCCATTATCAAGGACAAGCTTTTTGTCAGCGTTGCTTACGAGAAGCAAGAGCTACCTCGTTTTTTGGCCCAGGGTTATGCAGGTTCAGGCAATGGCGAGGAGCGGGATTGGTTGAGTGCCGACACATTTAACCGGGCTAGAGATATTTCTCAGGATGTATACGGTTATGATCCGGGCGGCTTGCCCGGTGATGGCGTTCAGGAAGTCGAAAAGTACTTCGCGCGTGTAGACTGGAATATCAACGATAACCACTCAGCGGCTTTTGTTTACAACTACTTTGAGGGTTTTCAGGACCGCGCTTCAGATAGCGACGACAACGAGTTCGAGTTTGGGAACCACTATTACGTCAAGGGCGATGAGAACACGACGTATTCGATGTTCTTGAGTAGTCAATGGACGGATGCCTTTTCGACCGACATCTTCTTCGGGGTTCAGGAGCAAGATGATAGTCAGGTAACGGTCGGACCAAAGGATTTCGGCGACCATCAGATATCCGATGCGGATAGGAACACAATTTACTTGGGCGCTGATGATAGCCGTCAAGCCAATGACCTTGACTACGAAGGCACTTACCTCAGGCTGAACGCTGAGTATCTGTTTAGAGACCATAACATCAGCTTCGGCTACCACCGCGAAGAGCTGGAGGTATTCAACCTGTTTGTGCAGCATTCAAACGGCGGTGAGTATGACTACTTCGACGATTCGAACGGTAACTCTGCGGCTTGCGCGGCGTTGGATGCGCAGGGGCGCCACGACAGCCCGGATTGCGGTACCACTGGGTTAGACAAGTTTGAGCTGGGGCGACCAAGCAGGGTTTTTTACGGCTCAGGAGGCGGGACTAATGACCCGACTGATGCTGGCGCTCGGTTCACCAACACGTTAAACGCAGTTTTTATTCAGGACGACTTCAACGTTGGTGACAACATTCGTGTCACTGCCGGGCTGCGCTACGAGTGGTGGGAAGTTGATGGAGCGCCACGCTATAACGCCGCCTTTGCGGGGGCACATGGCTTCAGCAACGACGCGACGATAGAGGATACGGATCTTTTGATGCCGCGCCTAGGCATCACTTGGGACTTTAGAGAGGATCTCACATTCCGAGGCGGTCTCGGCTTGTACAGCGGCGGCAACCCGAACGTATGGATATCGAACTCCTTCTCTAACGATGGTATTTCGAACGCACAGTTTTTATGGGGTAACTTCGATGGTGCCAGCACCTTGCTGCCGGGTCAGGCCGATTCAGTGGACCTGTCACGACAGGGTCGCCCCGGCTATGACGTACCGCAATCATTGGTAGATGATGTTGCGGCGGTCAGCGATGCGGATGCCAATGACTCCAATCTGGCGCTGGTTGATCCAAATTATGAACAGCCGGCGGAGTGGAAATTTGCGTTGGGCGCCACTTACGACCTCAAGGGTTATGTGTTCGACTTCGATTACTTGCACACTCGCGGCGATGACATGGCCTACTATGTGGATGTATCTCAGCGTCAAACCGGTACCACATCCGCAGGTCAGCCGATCTACGGTTTCGCAGATGGCTTGGGCGAGAATAATTATATGCTGACAAACTCTGGCCGAACGCCGAAGTCGGATATGTTCAGCCTGACGGTCCGTAAGGGGTGGGAAAACGGCTTAGATATGCAGCTGGGGTATGCTTATACTGATGCTGAAGATGTAAGCCCGATGACGTCTTCTGTCGCAGGTAGTAATTTCGATAATCTAGCGCTGAACGATATCTCCGATCCTGCTCCCGGCGTGTCTAATTACGTATCACCTCACCGGTTCACCATGAGGCTGACATACAGTGCCGACTGGTTCGGCGACAATACAACTCGGCTTCATCTGCGCGGCTATGCTAATGAAGGCCAGGCCGGAAGTTATGTGATGGGGTCTGGCGATTTAGAGGGCGATCAACGGTTCGGACGGCACCTGTTGTATGTGCCGTCTGGTCCAACTGACCCCAACGTAGTGATTGCGGACTCTTTCGATTACTCGGCTTTTGAAGCATGGCGTCAGCGCGAGGGAGTTGGCACTGGTTTTGTGGCGCGTAATGACTTCAACGCGGATTGGAGCTATCGACTCGATCTGCGTATTGATCAGGAGATTCCGATCTACAACGACATCAAAGGTCTGTTGTACTTTAAAATTTACAACCTGACTAACTTGCTGAACAGCGATTGGGGCAAGCAGTATCAAGCCCAGTTCTTCTCCCAGCAGGTGGTGAGTTCCAGTCTGGACGATCAGGGCCGATATGTCTTTGAGCGGTTCTCTGACCGTGATGTCAATGACCTCAACGAGCAGAGATCCCTTTGGGAAATGCGCGTGGGTTTCTCCATCAGATTCTGAATGTCATCAGTCTAGGATTAGAAGGGCGCTTTCGAGCGCCCTTTTTTATGCGCGATGCCGCGCTAACCGTTATGCGACTATTATGAGGGGTGAATTGAACCAAAAGGCGCCCTGAACTCAATTTCTAGGGTAACTATACTTCCCACCTGTCACCCGGTGTCCGCCCGAGGCTCGTTTTGAATAATGCGCTCTATCAGCAGTGATGAATCGCCGGCGGGCTCACGCTGGCTGGTCTTCATGACCGTCCTTGCCGTTTACATCTGCATGATCGACCGGATCGCGATCTCCATTGCGATTATTCCGATGGCGGAGGACAACGGTTGGTCGCCGACGGTGCAGGGCGCCGTGATGTCCGCCTTCTTTCTCGGGTACGTGACCCTGCAGATCCCCGCAGGATATCTGTCCGACCGCTTTGGCGGTAAATGGGTGCTGGGACTGGGTGTACTGTTCTGGTCGTTGTTCACCTTGTTGACGCCGGCATCTGCCGCGCTCGGCATTACGGTGCTGTTGGCGTGCCGCTTTCTGATGGGGGTTGCCGAAGCGGTGACCTGGCCGTCGATTTACTCGCTCTACTCCCGTTGGGTGCACCCGGACCGGCGTGCTTCTGCTGTAGGGCTTATGAACTCGGGCATCTCAGGTGGTGCCGTTATCGCATTGATCTGTACACCTTGGTTAATCAGTGTCTGGTCCTGGCAGGGTGCTTTCTATCTGTATGGCGTGCTGGGCATTCTCTGGTTTGCAGTGTGGATGCCGCTCGCGCGATCACGACCGGCTGACAAAACCGATTGGGACACGGCTGACGCCGTCCTGGCCACTGCCGAAGCAGGGTCAGCTGCAGAACAAAATAATGCGTTTGCGCAGCCGGTTTATCCTAGGCTGACGGTGCGTGGCATGCTGCGTTCCAGAGCGGTATGGGCCGTCGCCGTCGCCCATATCTGCATCAATTGGTCCTTATATCTGGTGCTGTCGTGGTTCCCGACTTTCGTCAACCGTGAGCTGGGCGCTGATCTGCAGCTGGCCGGATTTTTGGCGCTGGCGCCCACCATCGTGTCTTTGGTTATGGCGCCACTGGCGGGCCGATTTTTCGATCGATTGGTTACAAAAGGGCACGACCGACTCAAAGTTCGGCGCGTCATGCAAAGCCTCGCGTTTGTGGGGATCACCGCGGCCATGATGGCCATCACCTTGACTGACTCGCTCATCCTCAGTGTCACCGTGATTACGCTCAGCAATGCGCTGACGGCATTCTCTATTGGCGGGTTCGCCACCAATCATCTGGATATTGCGCCCAATCAGTCCGGACTGCTGATGGGTGTCACGAATACGCTGGCGGCCGTCTCCTCCAGTGCCTCGGTATTTGTCTCGGGTTGGATTCAGGACCTGTCCGGTGGCTGGGACGCCGTGTTTCTGACTGCCGCCGGTGTATCGGTCTTCGGCGCGCTTATCTATGGGAGCCTGTCAGGCGTAGAGCGCGAGTTCGACTGAGGCAACGCGGCGCCAGATGCCCGATTTATGGGCCACAGTATGCGGCCACGCGCTCTTTATGTATAACCATAAAGAATGTTAATAAGTATTTACATCACTTTAATGGAGAAAAAGAGTAGATGAGGGCCTTTTAGGGCCACGATGTTGTTCAAAATCGCTAAGATTGCACCTCGAAAAAAGGGCCCAAGCGCCTTTTATCAGGAGCAGTAAAGATGATTCGGACCATTGAACAACTCATTAATAAATTTTATATATTCTTTTTGCCAATTTGTGTCTCCTCAGTAATGATTTATTCTATTGAGCGGCTCGCCTGATCTATGACCACGGCTTGTGTACCGCAGTCGGGTGGAGTTGAGATCGGCAATTTGTCTCGGCCGTGGGTGTGCCGGCCGCTGTTTGCAGTTTTAGGTTGCGCGGTCATGCAAACTGTTTTCAGCCTGGGAGATGTGGGTCGGCCGGTGTCCAGAACCGGGTCGGCGCTGTACAGTAGCGCTTTCAGCTGGGGCCACACTCATGATCAGCCTGTTGGGCGTCATTTTCCTCCTGTCCGTCGCGGTAGGGCTGTCTTCTAATCGATCCGCCATTCGCCTGAGAACGGTCTCTCTGGCATTCGCACTGCAAGTCACCATCGGCTTTGTGGCCTTGTTTACGGATTGGGGTATTGCTGCGCTTGCCGCCGCGTCGGACTACGTCGCTGTGCTGTTGTCTTACAGCCGAGCTGGCATGGAGTTCATGTTTGGCGGGCTGGTGGGGCCGAGTGATTCGCTTGGTTTTATTTTTGCGTTCAGCGTGCTGCCCGTCGTGATTTTCTTCAGCTCCCTGATCGCCGTGCTGTACCACGCACGCATCATGCAGTGGCTGATCCGCATTATGGGGGGCGGGCTGCGCGCCATCCTTCATACCAGTCACACCGAATCCCTCTCCGCCGCTGCCAACGTGTTTGTCGGTCAGGCAGAGGCGCCGCTGGTCGCACGACCCTACATTCCCGGCATGACGCGCTCCGAGCTGTTTGCGGTGATGGTCGGCGGGATGGCGTCCATTGCGGGCTCCGTCATGGCCGGATACGTGGCGCTGGGTGTGCCATTGGAGTACCTGCTGGCCGCCAGTTTTATGGCGGCGCCGGGCGGTCTGTTGATGGCCAAGCTCATGGAGCCCGAGACCGATACGCCTGCGGAACCCGAGCAGGGAGAGCAGCTGGCGAGCGAGAAATACATCAACTTCATCGATGCGGCGGCCACCGGCGCCATGAACGGATTGCAGATGGTCGGTGCCATCGGGGCGATGCTGCTGGCGTTTATTGCACTCATTGCCATGGTGAACGGCATGCTGGAAGCGGGCGGTGCCTGGGTCGGCATCGAGCAGCTGACACTGGAGCGGGTGTTGGGTGGGCTCTTGCAACCGTTGGCCTGGGCGCTGGGTATTCCATGGGATGAGGCGCAGCTTGCGGGAAGCTTGATCGGACAGAAATTCATCCTCAACGAATTTGTTGCCTACGTCAGCTACAGCGAGGTGGCGGGCCAGTTGTCGCCGAACGCTCAGGCGATCGTCATTTTTGCGCTCTGTGGCTTCGCCAATTTGTCCTCGATCGCGATCTTGTTGGGCGGGCTGGGTGCGGTGGCTCCCGGGCGCCGCGACGATATTTCCCGGTATGGCTTTCGGGCGTTAATTGCGGCCAGCCTGTCCAACTTGATGAGCGCTGCACTGGCAGGGTTCTTTCTGACATTGGGCGCGGTCTGAGAGAATAGCGATGTCGGCGCCGGTGACACTTCCCCAAATCTCCTACACCGCTCCTGGGTTTGACGCGGCGTTTATGGCGTCACTGCATGAGTATGGTTTTGCGGCGGTCGTAGACCACCCGCTCGATGATGACCGTGTTGGCAGAATCTATGGTGAGTGGCTGGCCTTCTTTGCCAGTGGCGGTGCCACCGAGTTCCGGATGGATCCCGTGAAGCAGGACGGCTTCTTCTCGCTAGAGGAGGCGGAACACGCCAAGGGTTTTGTCGAGCGCGACTTCAAAGAATACTTCCAGTTCTATCCTTGGGGTCGTTGCCCCGAGTCCCTGCAGGCGGATCTGACGAGCCATTTTGCTGCGGCGGTCGAGTTGGGGGCAGAGTTACTCACCTGCATCGCTCGGAGTTTGCCCGAGGCCGTCACCGCGGCGCTCACAGAGCCGTTGCGAGACATGATTCAGGGGAGCGAGCAGTCGATGCTGCGGGTGTTGCATTATCCCCCGGTGCCCACGGGGCGATCAGTTTTGCGGGCGGCCCCTCATGAAGACATTAACTTACTTACTTTGTTGCCGGCTGCGGACGGCCCTGGGCTCGAGCTTCAATTACGCAGTGGCGAGTGGATTTCCGTGCCGCATTCTCCCGGCCAACTGATCGTCAACATCGGCGATATGTTGCAGGAAGCGACCGGTGGTTATCTGCCTTCCACCTCGCACCGCGTGGCCACCCCCGATACTGAACAGCCTGCGGTCAGTCGCATGTCGCTACCGCTCTTCCTGCACCCGCGACCCGACGTCGTGCTGTCGTCACGCTACACCGCCCGGCAGTACCTGATGCAGCGACTCGACGAATTGGGTGTCGCTTGACGTGAGCGGTGCCGGGTTGTTGCAAGCATTGCGCTTTTCACCTGTGCTGGCGGTGCTTGGCCGGTGCATGCTGGCCAGCGTTTTGTGGAGTGGGGGCAGTGCGTTCGCGGCTGAGGCGCGCATTGCGGTCGCGGCCAACTTCCGCGACACCGCCGAGGCCATCGCGGCGCGACTGGAGGCCGAATCACCGCACCGCTACGAGGTGGTCGCGGGGTCTACTGGCAAGCTGGCGAGTCAAATACTCAACGGCGCGCCTTATGACGTATTTATGGCAGCTGACCGCCAGCGGCCGCAGCTGTTGGTGGATCGCGGATTGGCGTCGGCTGCGACTCAACAAATTTATGCCGTGGGAGAGCTCGGCCTGTGGTGGCCGAGTGGCGCTGGCACCCCAACGCTTAAAGCGCTTGCCAACTTCGATCCCGGGTCGGTATGCATGGCCAATCCGGCGTTTGCACCCTATGGAGAGGCTGCATGGGTGATGCTTCAGAGCGCTGGACTTGAGGCCAGCTGGCTGGAAGGTGTAGTGCGCGTTGACAACGTGAATCTGGTAGCTGGGTTGATTGCACAGGGCCATGCGAGAGCGGGGTTTGTCGCAAGGTCTTCCCTGATCGCAGGTAAGCGACAGGGCACGGTGGTGGCAGCTGATGAGGAGGTGCTCTGGTTTGCAGAGCAGGCGCCGGTCGATCAGGCGATGGTGCTACTGGCCCGCGCAGAGGGGAATGTTGCCGCCCGGCATTGGGTAGAGCAGATGCAGGCCGCACCGATCCGCGCGCTCATTCAGCGCGACGGCTATCGTTTGGTTAACAGGCAAAACTGATGTCGGGCGATCTACAGGCAGTCTGGTTAACAGCTCTCCTTGCGGCCACGACCACGCTGTTACTGGTGCCGCTTGCCTCGCCGTTGGCGTGGTGGCTGGCGCGATCTACCTCGCCGTCTCGGTCGGTAATAGAGGCCGTGGTGGCCATGCCGTTGGTGCTACCGCCCACGGTGCTCGGTTTTTACCTGCTGATCATGCTGAATCCCGAGTCGGCCGTCGGGAGTTTGTGGATCGAGCTGACCGGTGATTCCCTGACATTCTCTTTCTCGGGATTGGTGATCGCGTCGATCATTTATTCCCTGCCATTTATGGTGCAACCGTTGCAGGCAGCGTTTCGGGCAGTGCCGGAGTCTGTGCTCGAAGCGGCGGCGACGCTGGGTGCCCCCCCACGAGACCGATGGCTGAACGTGGTGTTGCCCATGGCGAAGCGGGGCTATCTCACCGGATGTGTGCTGACCTTTGCCCATACAGTGGGTGAATTCGGTGTCGTACTGATGATGGGAGGTAATATCCCGGGTGAGACCCGCGTGTTGTCGATCGCGATCTACGAGCACGTCGAGACTCTGAACTACGACGCTGCCCACGTGCTGGCGCTCGGTCTGCTGGGCTTCTCGTTTCTGTCTTTGTGGCTGGTTTACCGCTACGCGGGTCATCGCTTCGAGGTGGTCCGCGGATGAGCCGTCAGCTGATCATTAAAGGCAGTCTCAGGCGTGCCCGCTTTACGCTGGATCTCGATCTGGATGTGGATCTGAGCAAGCCCTTAGGCATTCTGGGGGCGACAGGTGCCGGCAAGACAACGCTGTTGCGAGTGATCGCGGGACTGGAGCGGGATTTTTCGGGACGTGTCGAGTTTTGCGGGGAGGTCTGGCACGACGGCGACCATTTTGATCGGGTGCCGACCCATCAACGCGGTCTGGGTGTGGTTTTTCAGGACGGTCGATTGCTGCCCGGGCGCACGGTTGAGCGCAATCTTGCCTTTGCCCAGCAGCGCGCACGCAACGTAAATGCCGCGGTCAGCTATGAAGCCCTGACAGAAGCGCTCGATTTAAATCATCTGCTGAGCGAGCCTGCCGAAGTGCTCTCCGGCGGTGAGCGACAGCGCGTAGCACTTGCCCGCGCCCTGCTAGCGAGACCACGATTGCTCCTGCTGGATGAACCCCTCGCGGCAAATGATGCAGATCACCGACAGCAACTGATCGGGTATCTCGCTGAATGGCTGCCTGCAGAGGGTATCCCGCTGGTCTATGTGTCTCACGCGGCCCATGAGCTGGCACAACTGACCCGACAACTCATTGTGCTCGAGCGTGGCGCCGTCACGGCGCAGGGGGAAACACACGTTCTGCTGGAAGCACAAAGCGAAGCCATCGATAGCGTAGCGCGACCGGTCGCGGCAGTGGTGATGTCGACCGACGTGGAGCACAGTACGGCTACACTTCAGCTTGATGACGATGCAGCGGAAGCAGTGCTTCCCGGGCAGCGAGTGTTGCTCCAGCGCGAGCTGACAGGGGATTCAGGACTCGGCCCGGCGCTGCAACCACAGTCCGATGAGAATGAGGGCTAGACCGAACAAGGTATACGCTTGCACTGGCTCCCCCGCGACCACCCAGATCAGTAGCAGAGAGAGCGGGGGCGATAAAAAGATCAGGCTGGAAATCCGCAAGGTGGAGGTGGTCGCTTTCATCGCGCCCATCCACAACACGAAAGCGATGCCCATCTCAAAGAGCCCCACATAGAGTCCGCCGGCCCAGCCTTGCCAGACGGTGGGAAAGGGCGTGTCGCTCAACCAGAGCAGGGCGAGTAGCAGCGGCAGCGCACCGGAGAAATTGAGAAACAGGTTCACCTCCGGGTCCAAAGACAGCCGCGTATTGATGACCCAGTAAAGACTCCATAGCAGGGTGCTGAGGAGGGCAAGCCCTACACCCAGCGGTTGGGCGAAATCCAGAGATAAGGGCGCACCTCGGGTGGCGATCACTACAATACCGCCGTAACTGATACACGCCGCAAGCAGCGCCCCCGAGCTCAAACGTTGACGTAACAGTGGCGCTGCCAGAAGTGCCAGGGTGATCCCCCAGGAGTAGTTGATCGCCATGGCTTCCTGAGCCGGTAGCCGGTCATAGGCAGCAAAAAGCACCAGGTAATAGAGTCCAGGGTTCAGCCAGCCAACCAGCAAGCCGGTGGCGCGGGCTTTGGGCGATGTCGCCCGCATGGCCTGCCAGCGCTCGGTCGAGCTCAATCGAATAGCAAAAAAGCACCAGCTGACGGCTGTCGCCAGGGTCACGAGCTGCAGGGGAGTGAGATATTGGAGGCTCAGGCTAAAGGCAGTGGCGACCGTGCTCCATAACATCACGGCTCCCAAACCCATTTTGACGGCGCGGCGGTCGGTGTCTTGCATGACTGACATTCCACTCAAGTGCGTCGGTTAGCCTTAGCGATTCAAGGCGCAACGTGACAAGATACCCGCTCCCCCGAACACACAGGAGCGCACAGCATGGGACACATTGGTGAGCATGTCACCCTCGACGACCCCGCCTACATTCACGAGAGTGCATGGTTATACGGCAAGGTTTATGTGGGTCCCGGTGCCTCCATCTGGCCCAATGTTGTCACCCGCGCCGAGACCTTTGAGATCCGGATCGGCGCGCGCACCAATATTCAGGATTTCGTGATGATTCATGTGGGGATTGCCTCGCCCACGATCATCGGAGAGGACGTTTCGATTACGCACCACGCCACCTTGCACGGATGCGACATTGGCGACCGGTGTTTGATCGGCATCAATGCCACCATCATGGATGGTGCCAAAGTAGGCGAGAACTCAATCGTAGCCGGACATACGATCATCACCGAGAACAAGGAGTTCCCTCCCAACTCGGTGATTGCCGGCGTGCCCGGCAAGGTGGTGGCGACCCGGGACTGTGGTGATGCCAATCGGCTCAATGCCCAGTTCTACAGCGCCTGCGCCGCACAATACAGTCAGGGTGTTGACCGGCTGTCAGACAACGCGTTGGCGCAGTTTGCCAGCCTAGCTAAACCTGCTGACTAAATCCGTCGCCCAAATCCACAATGGATGCACGCTCGACTGAATTGCGTGCGGGTGGTCAGTGGGCATCTCGCTCAGTATGTCTCCAGCGATGGGACGCAGTAGAACAGTGCCTTAACGGTCGACTCGATCCGACTATTCGGGCGACGCAGCTGAAGAGGGGCGCGAGGCGTGTTGTGCCGTGGCGCTCAAAAGCGCCTCTAATCCGCCGGCGTTTTTGGCTTGGGTAAAGCCCTTCTCTAGGAGCGCCTGCTCGGCCTGACCCGATCGGTTGCCGCTACGACAGTACAGAATGACCGCTGCGTCAGCTGTCACGCCAAGCTGATTCAAGCCGTCCAGAATCGTCTCGTGGGGGATATTGATGGCGCCGGGGTAGTGGCCATCAGCAAATTCCTCGGGCGTGCGGACATCAACGATCAGGGCTTGTTGCTCGATCGCCGCGAGCACCTCGGGGGTAATCGTGTTGCCGGTTTCGGTGGTCGCGCTGTAGCAGGCCACGGCAAACACCATGGCAAACAAAAATAGAGCGCTGGTTGGCTTCATGAACGGCCCCTCCCGTGAGAGGCCGTGAGTGTATCAGTCCTGTCACTAAAGGCAGAGGCGAGGCTTCAGGCGATGGCCGGATTTCCACTTTGCGAGCTGGCCTGCTTGTCCTCCAGAGCCGCTTTGTTCCCGAAGATCCAGTCCCGTGCCGCGGTGAGTGCGTCCAACCGATTGTCGAAACGGATGTCCGCCGGCAAATGCTCGCTCACGCCCAGCCCCTCAAAATTCGTGGCCACGTCGTCATTGATGCCGCATACATACAGATGCTTGCCCGCGTGAGCGGCGTCCTGAGCAATGGTCTCCACCGCTCGCACAGCGGACACGTCCATGAATGGCACCCGGCCGAAGTCGAGTACCAGCGAGGTGTGATGCTTGGGACTGATTCGCTCGCGCACGTGGTGGCCCAGGTCCGCAGCAGCGCCAAAGCTCAGCGGTCCACCAAAATCAAAGTAGGTGAGACGGTCACCGCACTCCATGAGTAGCGCGGTCTCTGCATCTGACAACCCCTCTTTGGAGTCATCGTTTTCGCCCGCAGCAGCGGCGAGCTGCGCGTCAGCGACTTGCTTCACAAATGCAACGGCAGCGACCACGACACCGGCGACAACGGCGGTGATGAGATCAACGAAGACGGTCAGGCTCAGCACCATAACCATGAGCGCCAGATCGAAGCGTGGCCCGCGGTGAGCGCGCTTGAGATAGGACAGGTCGATGATGTCATAGCCCACCTTAACCAAAATACCGGCCAGAACAGCGTGAGGGATTTTTGACGCCAGCGGTGCGAGGATGAGCACTACGGCGAGCAACAGCAGGCTGTGTAGCATGCCGGAAATCTTGGTCACGCCCCCGGTGCGAATATTGACCACGGTGCGCATGGTGGCGCCGGCCCCTGGGATGCCGCCAAAGAATCCGGCAGCAACGTTACCGACCCCTTGGCCGATCAGCTCGCGGTTGGAGTGGTGACGCGTTCGCGTCATGTTGTCCGCTACCAGTGAGGTCAGTAGGCTGTCGATCGCGCCGAGTATTGCCAGAATCAGCGCTGCCTCGAACACAATCAGTATGGTGTCGTTGGACAGCGATGGCATGACGAATTCGGGCAAGCCGGTGGGGATGGCCCCCAAAACAGGTACGTTGCTCAGGCCCAAGCTCACCACGGTGCCGACGATCAGCGCGGCCAGTGGGCCGGGTAAGTAACGTCCCCAGTTAGCGGGCCATAAAAACACCATGCCCAGGGTCAAGACACCAATGCCCAGCGCTTCCACGTTCGGGTTGCTAATCGCATTGGGTACCTCAAGCAGCGCCGGGATCGTGCCACCGCCCTCAGGCTCGTGTCCAAATAGTCGAGCGAGCTGCAGCGCAATAATGATGCAGCCAATACCGCTCATGAAGCCCGAGACGACGGGGTAGGGCACCAGCCGGATGTACTGGCCAAAGCCCAACACGCCAAACAGAATCTGTATCAGACCCGCGAGAATCACTGTGGCAAATACCAGCGACAAGTCTCCACTGAGTGACGCGAACACGCCCGCGAAGACGACGATCATCGGCCCCGTAGGCCCGGAGATCTGCGAGGGTGTGCCACCAAACAGGGCAGCAAAGAAGCCGACCAATATTGCGCCGTACACCCCGGCAATGGGCCCCGCACCCGAGGCCTCCCCAAAGGCGAGAGCCAGGGGCAGTGCCACAACGCCTGCGGTCAGGCCGCCGAAGATGTCGCCGCGAAGGTGTGAGAGATCAAAAAAGCGATTCATCGAAGTGTTCTCCGGGACCGTGAATCAAGAAGCAAGGTGAGCGTAATGGTCGGCGAGCGGCACAAACTGGCCCGTCTCGGCGTCGTGACAGGTCACGGCGCCTGAGCCGATGTGGTAGACCCATCCATGCAAATCAATGGCGCCTGCCTCGAGACCTGCGCTGACCGCAGGGTGAGTTTTGAGGTTCTTCAGTTGCAACACCACGTTGGCTTCTGTCACTGCCAGCAACGGGTCGTCCGGATTGTTTGCCGCAGCGCTCGCGGCTTCCTCGGCATAACCCAGCCACTCGTAAACCTTTGGCAGTGAAGCAACGGCCTCGCGATTCATGGCGCCTTTCATCGCGCCACAATCGGTATGGCCCATGACGATGACGTGTTTGACACCCAGTGCCGCGACACCAAATTCCACAGACGCCGCAATATCACCGCTATAACCCGGGAGGGGCGGCACGATGTTGCCGGCATTGCGACAGATGAAAAGGTCACCCGGCTGAGTTTGCGTAATGAGTCCGGGGTCGATGCGCGAGTCTGCGCAGGTGACCAGCAGTACGTCGGGCGACTGCGCGCCGGCCAGCTGATCGAATAATCCCTGTTTGGTGGGTTGCTGCTCATTCTGGAATCGGAGCACGCCGTCAACAATCGCTTTCATAGTCTGCTTGACCTTCCTTGATCGAGTGTTTGTATGATGAATGCGCTTTATACGTGATAGGAAAAATAAAGATCATGACATTTTGTGATAGATTTGATCTATCAATAGACCTGACGGCGATTGACCGCATTCAATAACGCGGTAGCTGCTGATCGGGCGATTAAAAAGATTGATGCGTGCGGACGGGTGTCACCGTCGCGGCGACAGCGAGGTAGAGCGATGTCCACGTCAGAACAGATCACGTTCAAACAAATTCGCTATTTTCAGTCGATCGCCGAGGCGGGCAGCTTCAGGCGCGCCGCGGATCGGTTGGGTGTAAAGCAGCCGACCCTGACCGTGCAAATTGCTGCGCTGGAGGAGACCCTCTCAACGACCCTCTTCGAGCGTCAACGCAATGGTGTGGTAATGACGCCTGCAGCGCGAGAGTTACTGCCGAGGGCGCGACGTATTGCCGAAGAAATGAAGGGCTTTGCCGACGAGGCGTTAGGTTTGTCGGGGCAAAGCACTTATCGGCTGGGTGTGACACCGACCTTAGGCCCCTATCTATTACCTCGGGTGCTGCCGTCGGTGCATCAGCGGTTTGAGGATCTTCGACTCTACGTGCGCGAAGGCGCCCCCAATCAGCTGAGCAATGAACTGAAATCTGCGGTTCACGACGTGCTGCTGACCACGCTGCCGCTACAAGGGGATGAACTCGAGATCGTGCCGCTCTTTCGGGAATCGCTGAAACTGGCGGTGCCCCTCGAACATCCCTTGGCTACCAAATCTGCCATCTCAGGAAAGGACTTGGTGGGGGAGGCGGTGCTCACCATTGACGAGCAGCACCTGTATCACCGACAGGTCAGTGCGTTATGCGAGCGTCTCGGTGCCACCGTGAATCGCGACTACGAGGGCACCTCGCTGGATACATTGCGACAAATGGTGGTGATGGGAATGGGCATTACCTTTTTGCCTTCTCTCTACGTGGCCAGTGAAATCGGTGACTCTGACACGTTAAGGGTCACCGATGTTAAAGACGTCAATATGAGCCGAGATCATGCGCTGGTCTGGCGCCGTCGGTCACCCGCGCGCGTCTTCTTCCGGCAGTTAGCGGAGACCATGAGAGCGATCATCGATGAGCAGTTGGCAGATGAGGTGACACTGCTCTGACGTTACTGGGCTTTTTGTTCCCAAAGACCGGGACGCTACCCAGCAGTGCCGACATGCACCGCGGGTTTGATTGCGTTTGGCGCAAAATCGCTGTGGCAGCCTCGCAAAGCCGCTCGCAATACCGCACAATGCGGCCCCTCTGAAGACGCAAGCCGTTGTTATGCACCGCATTAAGACCTTCAACACAATTTCCGCCAAGGGTCTCGACCGTTTTGAGCGCGACCGCTATGAGGTGGGCCAGGACATCGCACACCCCGACGCGCTCCTGTTACGCAGCCATAAACTGCAGGAGGCCGAGATACTCGATTCCGTCACCGCCATCGCGCGTGCCGGTGCGGGGGTTAACAACATTCCGCTGGCGGCGTGCAGTGAGCGAGGTATTCCTGTTTTCAATACGCCCGGCGCTAACGCCAACGCGGTCAAGGAATTAGTGGCCGCGGCCATGCTGCTTGCCTCGCGGGATATTGTGGGCGGGATTGCGTTTGCCCAGGCGCAGGACCCCGACATGTCGGCTCAGGACATGAATACGCTTATGGAGCAGGAAAAAAAGCGTTTCGCAGGCGCGGAGCTCGCAGGAAAAACGCTGGGCGTGGTCGGTCTGGGTTCTATAGGCAGTCTCGTCGCGAGACTGGGCCTCGATTTTGGTATGGAAGTGGTGGGCTTTGACCCGGCGCTGTCAGTGGAAGCCGCATGGCGACTGCCCAGCGAAGTGCAGCGCATGGAGAACGTCCAGTCACTCTTTAGCCGGAGCGATTTTGTCAGCCTGCATCTGCCGGTGTTGGACAGTACGCGGGGCCTCATTAACGAGGAGATGCTGACGCACTTCAAAAACGGGAGCTGTTTGCTCAATTTTGCGCGGGAGGAAATTGTCTCTACCGAGGCCATAGTGGCAGCATTGGATAGCGAGCGACTGCGGTGTTACGTGGCGGATTTCCCCAACCCGCTGCTACTGGGCCGCGCCGACACATTACTGATGCCACATATTGGCGCGAGCACTGCCGAGGCTGAGGAAAACTGCGCGATCATGGCGGCGAATCAGCTCAAAGCGTTTTTGGAGCACGGCAACATTCGCAATTCTGTGAACTTCCCGGCGATTGAGTTGGAGCGCACCACGGAGTATCGGATCACAATTGCCAACCGCAACGAGCCGGGTATGTTGAGCCATATTCTTACGCTGATTGGTGATGCGGGTCTAAACGTTGCCGATCTGCTCAACAAAAGTGTGGGCGATATTGCCTACAACATCATCGATCTGGATCAGGTACCTCAGGAAGAACTACTAGACCAGGTTAGGACGCTCGAAGGCGTGATCAACGTGCGCTTGATTGAGGGCACGCCGGGCTAATCTCAGGCGTCCATCTGCGCCATTTCTTCATTGGCTTTATGAAGCCGGTCTGCGCACACTTTGCCGCTCGTGCTAACCCGGTGCAGTACGTTCCCGACCAGAATCGAGATATCACCGGTGACCACCGCAAGGCTGCTGCCCACCACGATATTCCGGGGATTCAGCGTGAGGCTGGGCTGAGCCCGCGTGCCGCTGACCTCGACATGGGGTAGACGATGCTGGGCAGGCTCCTACCCAGTCCCTGTTGCGGCAACGTTTTGAACTGTACCTTTATTTTTTTGGAGTCCAGATTTGCGGTCGCATCCGCCAACACCAGCGGGGTCGCATTGGGCTTAGCCGCCATTATTGTGACGCCAGTGACGGATGCTGTGATGGATCGCCCACGCCGCACACTCAGTTCACCCTCTACGCGCACCTCGCGCTTCAGATAGCGATTGGCAACGCGCTCCTAGATGGGTTTCAGTGCGCCAAGCGAATAGAGAAGGGCGGTACCTGCCGCTGGCAGGAAGCCGACCCCAATCCAAATATTGCTTAGCCGAATAAGCGCATGGCGTCCCTCATGATTGCCAGTCGTTATAACATGGGGATTGGGGGCGGCACGCCTTGCGACGACGGGCTGACAGCACAAAAGGGTGCGCAACAATCTGATATGAACTTTATCTCTGATAATCAGGCCGGTGCTCATCCCGCTGTATTGGCGGCGATCTCAGACGCCGCATCAGGGCTGGCAGAGGGATACGGCGAGGACGCACTGACTGCGGCCGCCGAATCCGCGGTCCGCGATGTCTTTGAGACCGATTGCGCGGTCTTCTTCGTAACCACAGGTACCGCCGCCAACGCGCTGGCGATGAGTGCCTTATGCCCGCCCTGGGGTGCGATTTATTGTCACGAGGGTGCCCATATCCAGAACGATGAGAACACTGCGGTTGAGCTCTACACCGGCGGCGCGCGGATGGTGGGCATCACGGGAGACGGTGGTAAACCCGATGTGGCGCTGATGCGCGCACATATGGAGATAGCGACGGTTCACGGCGTGCACAACGCCAAACCGGGCGCGATCAGTCTTTCCAACGTGACGGAGTCGGGTACCGTTTATCGCCCGGAAGAGGTCGCCAGCTACCGACAGCTCGCCGACGAGTTTCAGTTGCATCTGCATATGGACGGCGCGCGTTTTGCCAACGCGGTGGTGGCCTCAGGCGTGAGCCCTGCCGATATCACCTGGCGGGCGGGGGTCGACTGCCTCAGCTTTGGGCTCACCAAAAACGGTGGCATCGCCACCGAGGCTGTGGTGATGTTCAACCAAGCCCTGGCCGAGGATTTTGCGTATCGGCGCAAACGGGCGGGGCATCTGTGGTCGAAGCAGCGATTTTTGGCGGCGCAGTGGCTTGCGCTCCTGGAAAACGACTTGTGGTTGGATAACGCGCGCCATGCCAACGCAATGGCTGGGCAATTAGCGGCGGGCTTCGCCGCCCACAGTGCGATCGACTTGCCCTGGTCGGTGGATGCCAACGAATTATTCCCGGTCATCCCCCAGGGGTTACGCGGGCGGCTGCGTGAAGTGGGGTTGGTGTTCTATGACTGGCCTCAGGAAGCGGACATGACGCGTTTCGTCACCCACTTTGGCACCGACCCCGCCGAGATCACTCGCGCGCTTGAGGTCATCGCCGCCTCTCAGTGATCGGGTGCGAGTAGGGTCTTTCGGTAGTCCGAAGGTGTCTTACCCGTCCAGCGTTTGAATGCGCGGGAAAATGAGGCCTGCTCGCTGAAGCCACAGTGGTAACCCACCTCCGACAGGCTGCAGGCCGGGTCTCCGAGCAGACTCTCCGCTCGCTCCGTGCGGGTCTGATCAAGTAGCGCCCTGACTCGTGTGCCCTCGTCCTCCAGCCGGCGCTGAAAGGTTCGCAGGCTCATGTTCTGCGACGCAGCGGCTTCCTCCTCAGTCAGTGTGTGATCTGGCAAGCTGTCGAGGATGGCGAGTTTGATCTTCGCGGGCAGATTGTTCTCCCGCACGGCGCGCACCAGCGATACGAGCAGGGGCTCATTGGCCGTGAGGATATCGATATTGCCGGTCAACACCGGTTGCTCAAGCACGGCGCGAGGGATCGTCATGTTGGCCTCGCCGCTCGAAAAGCTGACCCGGGGGCCAAAGTGCTGCCGGTAGTCTGCCTCTGGCCCTTGTGGCTTACCGGTGAACGCGATGCCGATGAGGTCGCCCGTGAACCCAGAGATATTGCGGATCGCGGTCAGAATAACAGCAAAGACAAATACCTGAATAAGGTGCTCGGCGGTGTCACCGTGAACTGCCTTTTTGCTCAAAGTCACGGTTTCGGCATCTTCGGTGATCGTGAAGGGCTCCTGTGTGGATACCAGCGCCTGATAGCGGACCAGCCGGCGTAGCGCATCCAGACCGGTGGCTGAGGCAATGGCGGTGAGACCCAGCACGTGGGTATCGGTCATATGGTGATGGCTGGCCAATGCCAGACCGAGATTACGATCGGGGAACTGGTCTACCAGTTGAGTAAGCAAGGTCTCGACCTGCTGCGCCGAGACGCGGCCTCGAGGCTCACTCAGTGCCGCCGCATCAATACCGGCAGCCCTTAGCACTGGCGCGGGGTCCATGCCAAGGCTTGTCAGGTAGCGCGTAATGACCCTGAGGTCACTGGCGAGGATAGTTTGCTCGGTCACGGAATCTCCCCCGTATCTGCCTCACCTCGAGACGTGAAAGACATCGCCCTCATCGGTGACCGCGACAATGCTGCCGTCGGTCAGCACACGCACATCGCGCACGCGACCGCTGATCTCTGGAAAGATCGCCTCATCGGTAACGACAGTGTCGCCATCGAGTTTCAGGCGGCGCATTTCTTGATTGATCAAGGAGCCCAGTAGCAAGTCGCCCTGCCACTCGGGGAATAGGTCGCCGCGATAGATCGCGAGCCCGGAGGGACCGATGCTTGGCACCCAGTAGTTGAGGGGCTGCTCCATGCCGTCGGCTTCGGTAAACGGCGAAATCACAGCGCCGCTGTAGTCAACGCCATAGGTGATCGCAGGCCAACCGTAATTGTTGCCGGCGACGACATGATTGAGTTCATCACCGCCCTTGGGGCCGTGTTCCATCATCAAGATCCGCTCGGCAGCTGTGTCGTAGACCAGACCTTGCGGATTGCGGTGCCCGTAGCTGAAAACGCGGGGCGCCTGTTCGGGAAAAGGATTATCTGCCGGTGATGAGCCATCGGTATTGACCCTAAGCAATTTGCCCAGCTCCCAATCCAGATTTTGCGCTTCCTCGCGGTACTTGAAGCCTTCACCTACGCTCACGAGCAGGGTGCCATCAGGGAGAAACGCCAACTTACCGCCGTAGTGGGCTGGCCCCTCTTTATCGGGGGCGACCTCGAGGATGGTCTCCTTATCTGTGAGCGCATCGCCATCCAATGTAGCTTTGACCACGGTGGTGCGATTGGCGGATTTATCGCCGCCGGCAAAGCTCAGATAAATCTTTCGATTGGTCGCGAATGCCGGGTCGGGTAACACCTCGAGCAAACCGCCCTGGTTGGCGAAGTAGACCTCGGGCGCATTGCTAATCGCGGTGATAGTGCCATCAGCGTCGAGTCTCACGAGCCGGCCACTCTTCTCCGTGATCAAAAAGGCGCCATTGTCGATGGCGGCAATAGACCAGGGTTTGTCGAGGCCCGTCGTTAAAGTGGTCACCTGATAATTCTGTGCGGACACCGCGGTGGCCACTGCGAACAGCAAGGTGCCGATAACAATCGAGACGATGTGAGACGCGCGCAAAGGCATGGGCATGGGGAGTTTTCCTGCAAACGTGAGCCGACAATCCTACGCAAGCGTAACATCAGTGGATCGAGTGGGACGCAACAATGCTGGCCCGCTAACGGTAGACCCTTGAGCGGGAGCGCGCAGTGCGAACAGTGATTAGTCTCACCTTCGGTATCTTGCTGGCCTATGTTGTGGGTAGCGTGTTGGGCACCCAAGTGGTGTTGAGCAACGTGGCTTCCATGGGTCTGAACGTCACGTTCGCGATGCGATGGTCGAGCTCGCTGAGCGATGTGGCGGGACTAATGGCTAGCCTGCTGCCTCTGATGGCGATCGCACTACTACCAGGCTGGTTAATTCTCGATTGGCTGGGTCGGCGATCGACCATGCGTGTCGCACCCGCCTGGTACATCCTGACGGGTGCTATGGCTATCGCGGTACTGCATCCAACACTTAATTGGGCGTTCGGTGTCGACGTCTTTGCGCCCGCGAGAACAATGCCAGGTCTGTTGGGACAGGCACTGGCAGGTGGCTTGGGCGGGGTTGCAGTGGCACTCTCGCGCCGGGTAGGAGTTGGTGGTTGACCGGGATTCGGTCGCAAAAAACTGTCGTCAATTCCCGAGATGCTCTACGCCCGATCAATAGCTGACCAACAGTAGGCCAACTGGCGGTTCTGGTCAGGAGTCCGCAGTTTTCATCGCGGTTGAGACTGTTTATTTCGCCTTCCTCCGGTACCATGAGTGAAACGGATTTTATGAACAACAGGACAGACGCATGGATGCATCTAAGACCGCCGGGCAGACGCCCGTGGCAGGCAAACAACAGCTTGCCGGGTTCTCAGAGGACCATCTGGCAATGAGCACTGAACCGACCGAGCTCAATGTGCGACGAACCGATGCGACGGACACCAAAGCGGTTGGCCCGATTGATACCGATGAGGCGAAGAGTGTCGCGGGGCGACGCCGCTTCCTGCGCTGGTTTGGTGTCTCCGCGTCGGGCGTGGCGTTGGCCAACACTATTGATACCAGTAAGGATAAAATCGAGGCGGGAGGTGAGCGCGCTCAAGAGGAAATCGCGCGGCTCAAAAAGGCGTATCAGGAACTCGACGACCGGTCGCGCTTCATTCTGAAACTGATCTTGATCCTGTCGGGTCTCGATTTTATTACTGCGCTATAGCGCTTGAGATAGAGCTGCTCACATCGACAAAGATCATTTTCTCAGCCATATCCGGATGAGAGATCCCTTTTAATAACCGCAACTCGCCTGTCGAGTCCTCGATCAGAGCGGAGCAGTTTTCCACCCAGTCCCCGTCGTTGGCATAGACGATTCCGTCGCGCTCATAAAGGTCAGGGTAATGGAGATGGCCACAAATGATCCCATCGTAGCCTCGCTCGCTGGCCATGCGAATAGCAGCATCTTGATAAGCCTCGATGGCTGCGCCTGCCTGCGAAACATTGTTTTTTACCCATCCGGCCAACGACCAGTAACGAAGGCCCAGTAAGCGTCTTATTTTGACGACCCAGTGGTTGATGCCCATCAGCAAGCCGTAAGCAAAGTCACCCACAACGCGGTTGAGCTTGCTGTAGCGCACAGCGTAGTCGAGCTCATCGCCGTGGAGGACTAAAAAGCGGCGGCCGGTCGCCGTGAAATGTTCCGCCGATCGCCTGATATCCATGTCACCCAGTGCACCACCCACCAGGGTCCTAAATGCATAGTCATGGTTCCCCGGTACGTAGACGACGCGGCTTCCCTCCCGTCGAGAGAGCTTCATGATTTCACGCAACACTTTATTATGCGTATTTGGCCAGTGAACCCGGCGTTTCATGGCGAGTAGATCGACGATATCGCCCACGAGATAAAGGGTTTCGAATTCAATTCGCTCGAAAAGTTGCAGGAGCTCATTCGCTTTGCTGTGGCGGCTCCCTAAGTGAACGTCAGAGATCCAGATTGATCGACATTGCAGCTTATCGTTGGGCCGAATCGCCTCCATCAAGCGTCTCCCTATTTAAGTATCGTTTGCGTTTGCGCGATGTGAGTTTGTGTAAGTCAACGAGGACAAACGCATCCACACAGTCGGCAAAATCCGGATCTATGTTGAACGCCGTGAATGCCACGCCGTCACTTTCAGTAGTGTGAGCGTAGTGCTTGAACAGAATCGGAACAGGTAAGCCTTGTTCGGCGAGCGCCTCTTTTAATGCACGGGAGTCTTGCTCATAGTCGATACCGCCGAACTCCTGCTGCAAGCGCTCTAACAAATCATCGGGTATGGTGAATGGATTGCGTGCCACAACATCAACCTTGAGGTCACTGAAGTAATTTAGATAAAAATACATCAGCCTCGAAATGCCTTCGGTGCCATATAGACGGCTTATTGATGCGGGTCCGAAGAGGTATCTAATCTCGGGGTGCTTTCGGACGTAAGCGCCTAATCCACACCAGAGGTAGTCCAGTGCGTGCTTGTTTTGGTACTTCGGCTGGACAAAACTGCGGCCCAACTCCAATCCCTGCGCTAAAAATGGCGCCATCCCAGCGCCAAAGTGAAACAGTGAGTGGGTATACAGCGCATCCATACCGCCCTGATCTACCAGATCCTTGGTGCGACCCAGCCGGTAGGCGCCCGCAATCTCGCGTTCGGTGTCGTCCCACAGCACCAGCTGCAGATAGGTTCGATCATATCGATCAAGGTCTCTCGGCATGCCAGAGCCCTCGCCCACGAGCCGAAAAGTGATCTCCCTCAGGCGTCCGATTTCTCTCATGACACAGGGAGACTCAGACATCCGAGTGAGGTAGATCGTCTTGTCATCATAGGTCTTGCCGAGCACTTCACAGGCTTGGAGTTCCCGCCGAACAAGCAGCTTTGACTCAGCAGGCGCTACCGTCTCAGTAGTCTTGAAGAGTGGTTTGGCGCCGCGGCCTAGCCGGTAAACGTGCTTGCGAAACAGAGACGCCACTTTCTGGGCTGAAAAATCGTTGGCGGTGTAGACCTCATGGGGCACGGGGCAACCCACTCTGGCATCGATGGTGCGGTGGCTTTGCTTGAACATCTCGCGAATCAACCATGCCGTTGACAGAGGTTTCGCGAGGAACGACAGACTGTAAAAAAATATGGAGTTTCTACCCTTCACGAAAATGGGTAATACCGGGGCTTTGGTGGCGGTTGCGATTTTGACGAAACCGCTGCTCCAGCTCGTGTCCTTGATGCCTTTGGTGCCAAAGCGGGACACTTCACCTGCCGGGAAAATAATGAGAGCACCATCCTCTGCGAGATGCGTCTTGATATTGAGCAGGTTTTGCCGGGCGGTGTTGCCGCCCATGTTATCGACGGGCAACAAAACATCCCTGAGCGGTTGCACGGCCATAAGCAATTGATTGGCGACCACCTTCACGTCTGGACGGATCTGTCGGACAAGGTTCAATAAAGCGATGCCATCCAGAGAGCCAATAGGGTGATTAGCAACGATGACTACCCTGCCGGTACTCGGGATCCTTGCCCGTTCAAATTCCCTTAGCCGGATGTGAAAGTCGAAATATCGCAGTACCGCTTCAATGAAGTCGAAGCCACTGAGATGAGGGTATTCCTGCGCAAATTGCTGGAATCGCTTCTCGTAGAAGAGCATCCCCAAAAATCCGCCCAGCACCGACGCGGCTCGCTGATGTCTCGCGACGAAACGAGGGAATCGTTGCTCTAGTACAACTCCAAAGCTCAGCATCTGGTATCCCTAAACCTGCCTTTCGCGTGGCATGTCTGCGCGAAATGTTTGGGCCTTTAAGAGAGGCCAAGACGGTCAGTCACTTCACCTTGGCGTCACACCTTACTCGTGCGCTGTTGACAATTTGATGAAAGATTTATGGCGTTTTCGCGTGTCATGTTTTTGCAATAAAACCGTCAAGTTTCTGCAAAGTAACCGCCATTAAACAGTCATCTCGCGCACCTATAGTCACGGCCCTATGCAGGCGTTTTCTAAACGCGCTAGTCCATCAGAGGCCTCAATGAGTTTCCACCCCGCTTCGCGCACCGCGCTTTGGTTGTTTTCTGTCTACTGCCTGTTTGCCTCGAGCACATTGCGGGCCGCTGATGAGCTACTTGTGTATGCGTTTTCAGAGGGGAGCCCGGTTGCGGGTGCGGCAGTGCAGGTTGATGGGCTATCACTGGGGCAAACCGCCGCGGATGGCTCGTTCTTGGCTAACCTGGACGGTGATGGCGCTCGCACACTCACCATTACGTCTGCTCAGGGCAACATCACGACCCGTTTCAGTTCGGCGTCTGGCCAGCTTGTCGATGCAGTGGCGCAAATCGATGAGGACACCGTGTTTGTCGATGTGTACTCACAAACTGAGAGCGTTGCCGAGCGCAAGACCGCAGCAGAGGGCACGTTAGCGGTTGCCGTGTTCAAGGGCGGCCAACCCGTAGCAGGAGAGTCTGTATTTGTGTCAGGAGTTGGCTTGTCCGCGGTGACGGACGCGTCGGGTGTTGCAACCGTTACCCTACCGCGCGGTCGTTATCGCACGCAGGTGGCTGAGCAGATTGCCAATCTCCGTGTAGTGGGTGGGTTGACCCGATCAGTAGTGCTAGACATCAACGAAGATGGCGAGTCCATGGAGATCGCCGCACCAGAGATCGAAGAAGTATTCGTGGTTGCCAGCTTTGACCCCGCCGGGCTCGAAGTGAGCGAGCGCGATACGGCCAATATTGTTGACACGATTGGCGTGGAGTTGCTGACGCGCTATGCCGATTCTGACGTCGCAGCATCTGTCGTTCGGGTTCCCGGTATTTCGGTGCAAGACGACAAGTATGTGTTCATTCGCGGCCTTGGCGGGCGCTACGTCTCCTCGACGCTCAACAACGCGACGATGCCTTCGACCAACCCCTCTAAGCGCACCGTACCGCTGGATTTGTTTCCGTCTAACTTTGTAAACCAGTTAGATATCAAGAAGACCTTTTTGCCTTTCATGCCGGGTGAATCCACCGGCGGCAATTTGGTTATCAACACCAAAACCTTCCCCGATGACAGGATTATGGGTTTGAGTCTGCAGGGTGGATACACCACAGATCTCACCGGAGACACGGTTTTTGTTGACCCGATGGACGGCGATTTCGACGCCATTGGCTGGGATGATGGCACGAGAAACGAAGATCCTGCCTTATCTGTGATTTCCGACTTTTTGAGTTCGGGTGAGGCGATCGATAGCCAGACTGGAGAGTCGTTTCCGCTAGACGATTACACGGCTGGTGAACTGAGGCGTGTCGGTGCCATTCTGATTCAGGACGGGTTTGATCCAGACTTCGAGTCGGCGACACCTGATGCAAAAGTGGGTCTTAATGTTGGCAATCTATTTTTGCTCGACAACTCAGAACTCGGAGTCTACGCCGCGGCTAACTACTCGAACGAGTGGAGCAAGCGAGAGGACGGTGAGCGCTACACCTACGAGTCTCAGGGAGAGATTGCTGACAACTTCTTGTATCGCCAGTACACCAACACCATCGAAGCGAACGGCCTAGTCTCCATAGGATGGAATGTCGGCGACAGCACGTTCGAGTGGAATACGATGGCCTCGCGGGTGACCGAGAGCCAATTGGAGCGATCTGTCGGTCAGGAAGGTGACGAATTTCAGGCCCTGCTGCGGCAAACAATCCAATGGGAAGAGCGTCAGTATCTGTCGACACAGGTGCTGGGCTCGCATTTTCTCAACGATACCGGATCGGTGTTTCTGGAGTGGCAAGCGACCATAAGTCAGGCAGAGCGTTACGCACCCGATCGTCGTGAGTATGACTTTACCGCCACTCAGAGCGCTACAGACCCCGAGGGCCTGAAGGCTCAATACGACTTCCAGCAATCAAACGATAAGCAGTCCGCACTTTTCAATGGTTTCATTCTTGAGCCCGGCACCATCATCCGTCGTTATGACGATCTTGTGGACGACAACGCCGACGTTTCGGCTGATCTGACCTGGGATGTCTACGATAACGGAGCGAGCTTTGGGCAGCTGAAGGGCGGATTTCAGTTGATCTACCGCGAGCGCGAGTCTGAAAGCGCAACTTACGGCTTTAACGTGAACCAGATACGCGACGACTTGCTGCGTACCAGCAATTTGTTGGTCTCCGATGTGGTCTACACCTGCGATGGCAGTGCCGCTGGCCGGCCAGGCTGCGTGCCGGGCGGTCAGGGTGGTATTTCCGATAGCCCTAACACGGGCCTGGTCTTTGTGGACAAGACGCTTGCTTCAGACAGCTACGATGCGGAGCTGGAGTACAACAGTGCCTACCTGATGTACGACCACACCTTTGAGTCGGTGTGGCAGGTGATTCTGGGTGGTCGATACGAAACGTATGAGCAAACGACGGACACCTTCTCCCTTCAAGGAGAACAGGGCGCTGTCCAATCAGTGATCGACGAGGACAGTTTTCTGCCGAGTCTGGGCGTCAACTGGTTCATCAGCGATTCCCACCAACTGCGTTTGGCTCTGTCACAGACGGTTGCTCGGCCCGACTTCAAGGAGGCCGCCAATGCAACGTTTTATGACAACGAGTTCAATTTCCGTGTACGGGGTAATCCGTTCCTAGAGATCTCGGACATCATCAATGCCGACCTTCGCTGGGAGTGGTACATCTCAGAAGTTGACAGCCTGTCGGTGGCGCTTTTCTACAAGGACATGGACAAGCCGATTGAGCGGGTTGTTCAAGCTGCCTCAGGTACAGCAGGGAACTCCCGAACTTTCCAGAACTCGGACACCGCTGAGCTCTACGGTATTGAGGTTGACGGCAGCTTTGAGTTTGCGATCGGCGACGGCTACAACCAGAGCTTTTTTGTCTCGTTCAATGCCGCTTGGATCGAATCTGAAGTGAGCGCGGAAAACCAAGAGGACCGTGCTCTGCAGGGCCAGCCCGAGTACACGGCCAACCTGATATTTGGGTACGACAACATCAGCGCGGGGCATCAGCTCACAGTGCTTCTCAACCAGAATGGTAAGGCGATCGCCGACGTCGGCGTATCAGGCCAGCCCGACGTGTTCCTTGAACCGAGATTGGATCTCAACGTCGTCTACCGATACGAAATTTCAGATGCACTGACACTCCGAGCCAAGCTCGAAAACCTCATCGATGACGAGGTGGAGTACACCCAGGGCGGGCAGGTTTTCCAAATCTATAACCGAGGGCCAACCATTCAGGTTGGCCTCGATTGGCAGTTCTAATTTTTCCCTTTTCATTGTTCTCGCGAGGCGGCAAAACCATGATGCGACAAGCACCGAAAATACTCTTAACACTAGCCGTGCTGGCTATTCTGGGCGCTTGCTCAGGGGATGACAGCACCACGATCAATGTCGAGGCTCCGTCTAATGACGGGGGCGGTAACTCTGGAGGCGGTGATTCCGGCGGCGGTGATTCCGGTGGCGGTGATTCCGGTGGCGAGACGCCCGCGGAATGCCCAGAGGGTACGACTGAGGTCAGCGAAGGGCTCTGTGAATTACCGGCAACGATCTCCAGTGACATGACGCTAAATTCTGGCGTGGATTATCTGATGACGGGTCGAGTTACCGTTGGTAACGGTAACGGGCAGCTTGAGACCAACGGCGATGGCACGCTGGATGATGGCAGCGCTGTGCAGGCGGCGACATTGACCATTGAGGCCGGTGTTGAGGTGTTTGGTGAAACAGGCACTTTTGCAAACCTTCTCATTACCCGCGGCAGCAAGATCATGGCGATGGGTACAGCGGATGCGCCCATTGTGTTCTCTTCCGATGATAGCGGCTACGACGGCTCCGGTGAGTGGGGCGGTTTGATCATCCACGGTTATGCGCCTCACAACGAGTGTGCGGTGGGTGGCAGCTACTGCGATATCGACTCCGAGGGCGAATCAGGCTTCGCGGGTGGTTACGACCCCGACGACAGTAGCGGTGTGCTCCGCTATGTGGTGGTTGCCGAGGGTGGTTACGAGTTCTCCACCGGTAACGAGATCAACGGTATCTCACTGGTGGGCGTGGGTCGCGGTACAGAGATGGATTATATCCAGGTACACGGCAACTCCGATGACGGTATCGAATTCTACGGCGGTAACGTCAACGTCAAGCATGGCGTTTTCACCAACAACAATGACGACTCTGTGGATTGGGATGAAGGCTACCAGGGCAACCTGCAGTACATCATCGTCAAGCAGGGCGCCTCTAAGGGTGAAGCCTTTGAGATGGATACCGAAGGTTCCTCCGACGGCTTCCTCTCCAAGCCGACCTTGGCAAACGTGACGGTCATTAACGACAAGGTTGCTGATCGCGCCAAGTACAGCTTGAACTTCAAGAAGCGCTCTGGTGGCTTCTTCCACAACACGGTGGTCACGGTCGCGGATTCTTCGCAGACGGCGGTCGACACCTGCATTAACGTGGATGGCTCTGGTTCGGAAGCGCTGGTTGGCTCCGCGCTGGTGATCAACAACTGGATTCAGGATTGTGGTCAAGGCGCCGGCGACCAAGGTATTTTGGCTAATGTCAGTGGCCTAGATAACGGCACGATTTCTGCCGTTTCTGCACAACTTGACGCCAATCTCGCTTCACAAGCACCAGAAGCTGCGCTATCAGCAGCTTTGGATTGGGCAGCAATTAATTCAGCGTTCCCAGAGTCGGTCGCCGATGCGAGTTATCTTGATTCAACGAGCTTTATTGGGGCGGTGAACCCAGACGGCTCGGACACATGGTGGGCCGGTTGGACGATCGAGGGTTCTGTTGGTGTGCCAGAGGCTGCAGAAGCAAGCTGCCCGACGGGTACTACCGAAGTGGATTCGGATACGTGTCTGCTCCCGCCGACCATCTCGGCTGATATGACTCTGACAGCAAGCTTCGATTATCTGATGGAAGGTCGTGTCACAGTGGGGAACGGTAATGGCCAGTTGACCACCAACAACGACGGCACGCTGCCTGATGGATCGAGCGTTCGCAATGTCACGCTGACAATTCGTCCCGGCGTTGAGATCAAGGGTAAGCAAGGCACGTTTGCTAACTTGATCATCACTCGTGGTAGCAAGATCATGGCCATGGGCACTAAGTCAAAGCCAATCATCATGTCCTCAGAGGACGACGGCTACGATGGTTCGGGTGAATGGGGTGGTTTGATCATCCACGGTTACGCGCCTCACAACGAGTGTGCGGTGGGCGGCAGCTACTGCGATATCGACTCCGAGGGCGAATCAGGCTTCGCCGGTGGTTACGACCCGGACGACAACAGCGGTGTGCTGAACTACGTTGTCGTGGCGGAGGGTGGCTATGAGTTCTCTACCGGTAATGAAATCAACGGCATTTCATTGATTGGTGTGGGTCGCGGTACCGAGATGGATTACATTCAGGTACACGGCAACTCCGATGACGGTATCGAATTCTACGGCGGTAACGTCAACGTTAAGCACGGCGTGTTCACCAACAACAACGACGACTCTGTGGATTGGGATGAGGGCTACCAGGGCAACCTGCAGTACATCATCGTTAAGCAGGGCGCGTCTAAGGGTGAAGCCTTTGAGATGGATACCGAAGGTTCCTCCGACGGCTTCCTCTCCAAGCCCACTCTGGCAAATGTCACGATCATCAATGACAAGGTTGCTGATCGGGCGACCTACAGCCTGAACTTCAAGAAGCGCTCTGGTGGCTTCTTCCACAACACGGTGGTCACGGTCGCGGATTCTTCAGAGACCGCAGTGGATACCTGTATTAACGTCGATGGCTCTGGCTCTGAAGCGTTGGTGGGTACTGCGCTGGTGATCAACAACTGGATTCAGGACTGCGGGCAGGGCGCGGGCGTTCACGGCAGCCTCTCGGGCGCCAATGTGAGTTTTGATGCTTCCACGGTGACCGAGACTGATGCGGCACTGGATGCCTTGCTGAGCTCCCAGGCGCCAGAAGCGTCAGGTTTGGCACCACTGGATTGGAGTGCTATCAACGGCGCCTATCCAGAGTCGGCAGCGGACGGTGATTATCTGGATGCCACCGATTACATCGGTGCGGTGAACCCGGATGGCTCAGACCCCTGGTGGGCTGGCTGGACCGTGTCGGGTTCACTCTGACAGGCTGAGTTTTAGCTGAAAGTAAAAAGCCCGCTCAAAGCGGGCTTTTTTTACGCCGGTCGTCAGGACTGTCGTTTAAACCGGCGTCTTAGCGGAGACCAGCTCCCATGAAGAATCGCCGTCCTTCAGCTCTTGATAGCGATCAAGCACCTCAGAGCCCTCGGGCAGTGATTGAATATCGCCGGTCGCCTTGAATTGGACTTTGGATCGCGAGCCGCGGCGCTTTGCATGGCAACGGGCGTTTTCGCCATCGGTGATACTGGTAAAACGAATCTGCAGCGGACTGTCTGATGCGTTCTGGGTAATTTCGCCCGTGAACAGGCATTCCTGATTGATTTCAGCCATGGAGGGAGCTGAAATGAGGCTTGCAACCAAGGCGGTGCAGGCAGCAGCGGTTAAGTTCAAGCTTGTCTTCTTTTTCATGTTTCTTCTCCTCGCGCCTCACGGCGCCTCAATCGCTTCACAGCGTTAGCCATCGGGTGTTGCGTTCCGCGGCAGTGGGATGACGGTCCCCTGTCATCAAAATGACTTTAATTTGTCATCTTTATGTCACAATACTGTAACAAATCAGTCACAAAAATAAAATATGAGTTATTGCCAAATTAATACTCGTAAAAACAATAAGTTAGTTTTTTTTGGTGCCTTGGCCGGTGACCCTCACCGTAGCACGGGGGTTAAAACCCTTGGCGATAGCGGTTTTGTGGATGAGAGGGCCGCAAGCACATCGGCCAGCAACGCATCCATGTCGGCACGCGATTCGTTCAGCGTGAGCCCCAGCCGTACGACGACCAGTTCTCTCTTTGGAACCACCACAACGAATTGACCTGAATTACCGCCGGCATGAAAAGTGTTCTCCGGCGCACTAGGGAACGCCCGGCGGCCCGTATTGAGCCAAAATCCGAGACCGTAGATCTCGCCGCCCTCCGCAGTCCCCGGGGTAACGGCGAGACGTTGCCATGCCGCGCTGATTACCTTGCTTCGGTCATGCCAGGCGTCGAGCCATAACTGACCTATACGCGCCCAGTCTCGTGGGGTGAGATAAGCGTAGCTCGAACCCACTTGCACGCCACTGGCGTCGGGTTCCAACACGATTTCATCCATCGCTAGTGGATTGCCGAAGTGGGTGCGAATCCAGTCAGGGTAGGGCTCGCCCTTTAGCGACTGTTGCCACATCAGTGAGGCGGTGTTGATGTCGCCGCTGGAGTACGCCCATTGTTCACCTGGTGGGAAGGCGTGGCCGGTAGCTGGTGCCGAAAGCCACATCCCGGGTTGGCGGTAGAGCATGTCGGTCACGTCATCACCCGGAAAGTAACGCTCCGAGAAATCAAAGCCCGTGGTCATCGATAGCAGGTGTCTGAGCGTGAGATCGGGGTGCACTTTCGCACCGGTTGCGTCCCCAGCGCCTGCTGCCCGGAGTGCGGTCACGACAGAGTCGCTCAGCTGCAAATGACCCTGATCAATTTGTCGCCCGATAAAGGTCGCCATCAGGCTCTTATTCATAGACCAGCCCTGCATGGGTGTCTCAGGGGTGACCGGCCCTCCGTAACGCTCTGCCACTATCTTGCCGCGGTGCATGACGATGACCGCAAGGGTATTTCGCCCGCCTTCGAGGGGCTCGGCGAAGGCGGCATCCAGAGCGGATTCCAGCGCTGCATCGTCCTTGCTGGTTGGAGTCAGGGTTAACGGATCAGTAACTACTGCAGCTGCACCCATGTCATTGGAAGTTTTCAGAGTGGTATCTGCGAAGGGGAAAAGCGGCGCTTCATCCGCCTCACCCAGCGTACAGCCGTAGCGCGGACGATGCTGCGCCGTGACTGTTTGACCCAGCATGCGCGCCGCAACTTGTCGCTTGTTGGTGTCGAGTTCGTAGTCGAGTAACTGCGCGAGGGGTCCGACGGTGGCGAGGCGCGGCAGCACGTCTGTCTCGAGGACAAACTGCGCCGGGAGTCGCGCAACAAACACACCAGAGCAGATTTGCTTGGCGGCGTAGCCCGCGCCAATCGCCCCCGCCTGCACAGCAAAGCGGGAAGCCAATGCGACACCGATCATCACGGTTAATCCGGCAATCCAAATCGTTGCGCGTTTCATCACGGTTGCCTGCTTGGTTGTGTGTGGCCGCGAAGGCTGGAGCAGAAGCAGTCGTATGTCCAGTCCAAGCCGAGCCAAGAAGAGAAAAGTGGCTTATTGCCCGCAGAAGACGGGCCAGCTTTCATATCTCTGTCATGTTGGGCGGCTTATACTGTCACATCGCATCAACCATTTTCTGAGGGATACCCGATGGATGTCATTGGGTCCTACGGGACAATTCTATTAGTGCTGGCCTGCGGCTTTGGCCTATTCATGGCCTGGGGTATAGGTGCCAATGACGTGGCTAACGCTATGGGTACCTCGGTAGGTGCCCGTGCACTGACCCTAAAGCAGGCGATTTTGGTCGCGGCCATTTTTGAATTTACCGGTGCTTACCTTGCTGGGGGCGAGGTGACGTCCACGATTCGCAAAGGGATTGTCGACCCTGCGCTGATGAGCGACACACCGGAGCTTTTGGTTTACGGGATGCTTTCTGCGCTGTTGGCCGCAGGGACCTGGTTATATATCGCGAGCCTGAACGGGTGGCCGGTTTCCACCACCCACTCGATCGTCGGTGCGATTGTGGGGTTCGCGGCCGTGGGAATATCCGTCGACGCAGTGGATTGGGGTCAGGTTGGCACGATTGCCGCGAGCTGGGTGGTATCGCCACTGCTGGCGGGCAGTATTGCGTTTGCCCTGTTTGTCTCTGTGCGCTCACTCATTCTGGATCAGGAAGACCCCTTCGTTCGGGCGCGGCGTTATGTGCCGGTCTACATGTGGTTGGTGGGCTTCATGATCTCCATGGTCACCCTGACCAAGGGGCTGAAGCATGTCGGCCTCGGCGCCGATCTGGGTTTTGGTTCGAACTTTGCCAACGCGCTGGTGCTCTCAGCGGGTATCGGTGCGCTGGTTGCGCTGATCGGCGCTGTGTTGCTGAGTCGTATTCGCCCCAGTGGACAAGATGAAAATTCGATCCAGAATGTCGAGCGGGTTTTCGGCATTTTGATGATTTTCACTGCCTGTGCGATGGCTTTTGCCCACGGTTCCAATGATGTGGCCAACGCGGTCGGGCCATTGGCGGCAGTGGTCAGTACCGTTCAATCGGGTGGCGCCATCGGGGCGACTAGCGTGATGCCCTGGTGGGTATTGGCTGTGGGTGCCGTTGGCATTGTGTTTGGTTTGTCTACCTATGGCTGGCGCGTCATTCAAACCATTGGCCGCAAGATTACTGAGTTGACTCCCAGTCGCGGTTTCGCTGCGGAGCTGGCGGCTGCGACGACCGTGGTGTTGGCATCTGCCACTGGCTTACCGATCTCAACGACTCATACGCTGGTTGGGGCGGTGCTGGGCGTGGGTCTCGCTCGCGGTGTCGAGGCACTGCACCTTCCTACTATTTGGGCGATTGTGTCGTCCTGGGTGGTGACGTTACCCGCCGGTGCCGGCCTCGCAATTGTCTTTTTTTACATTTTACGGTCGATCTTTGGTTAGTAAGGTATAACCCGCTAAACTCACTACAAGGAGCTTAGTGGTATGGCGGTCAAACCCGCAATCTCAGAAGTCATTAGTAACTCGCCACTCGCGTTACTCGAGCGGCATGCTGGTGTCTGTGTGGATTGTGTGGAGCGCCTGCCGCTGTACTTTGAAGAAGCTCAAGCGGGACGCTGGGGCCGCGCGGGCGAGGTGCGAGAGGACATCTGCCGATTTGAGGGTCTGGCAGATGAACTCAAGCAGGATGTTCGCAGCAACTTGCCCCGCGGACTTTGGATGTCTGTCTCCCGGGCGGACCTGCTTGAACTGGTGCGTGTTCAGGACAAGATGGCCAATGGTGCCAAAGAAGTATCGGGTATCTCATTGGGCCGTCAGTTGGCTTTTCCTAACCCATTAAGGGCTGATGTCAGCGCCTTCATAGATGTGGTGATTGATGTGAGCCGTACCGTTGTAAAAATTATCGGTGCCACGCGGGAGCTGTCTCGCTCGGCTTTTGGCACCCGTCAGACCAATGTCATCCTCGATTTTGTCTCACAGGTCGAAGCGGGTGAGCGCCGCAGCGACGATCTCCAAGCGGCACTGCGTGCCAAGCTACGGGAGTGCGAGGCAGAGCTGTCGCCGGTCGACGCCATCTTCCTCTATCAGTTGCTGGCCGGTATCGGCGACATTGCCGACAATGCAGAGAAGGTGGCGCACCGCGCCCAAATTATCGCCACGAGCTGATGACTCTGGGGTTTCCTTCGAGGGCCCTGGAGAAACCCAACGCTAGCGAACAACGTTTCTTCAGTCGACCCGGGTGAAGCTCAGACCGATTTTCTGGTAGCCATGCGAAGCGAAGCTGGGTAGGTGTGAGAGGTCACTCTCTGCCTCATCCAGCTTGATGTCGCCAAGTCGCCCCAGCAGTTCCTCAAACGCAATTTTGGCCTCGAGCCTCGCGAGTTCAGCACCCGCACAGAAGTGGGGACCAAAGCCAAAGCCCATATGCGGCTTGGTGGTGGGGCGATCGATATCGAACTGCTCCGGGTCGGGGAACACCGCTGGATCCCAGTTGGCGCCAGCCCACATCGGGATCACCATCTCGCCGGCTTTCACCTCAACGCCTTCAATCCGGTCATCTTGAGTAGCGCGGCGGTAAGTGCACTGAATGGGTGGGTCCCAGCGCAGCGCCTCTTCGACCATGGCGGGGATGTCGTCGGGATTGCGCCGCAGCCGGTTCATGAGCGCGTCGTCATTGAGTAGCACCAGCATGGCATTGCCGATGAGATTGGTCGTGGTTTCATGCCCCGCGAGCAGGATCTGGTCGATGATGGGCAACAGCTCTTCGGTGGTTAGTGGCGGCTCGCCATCCACCTCGGTGTTCACCATGATGCTGAGTAAGTCGTCTGTCGGCTCGCGGCGCCGATCTGCAATTCTGGGCACAAAATAGTCATGGAGTTCGACCACGGCGTTGGCGACTTCACGCCGTCGCTCGTGACTCAGCAGATCGATGTTCCCTGAGATCATCAGGTCACCCCAGTGCTTGAAGGTCCAGATGTCTGCGCGATCCACACCCAGAATGTCAGCGATCACCGTTACGGGCAGTGGCACCGCGAATTCGGGGATGAGATCGACAGATCCCCGGTCGATAAACGCATCGATCAGTTCGGTGGTGATCGCACGTATCTGTGGCTCCAGCGCGCGCACACTGCGCGGGCTTAGCGCTTTGCTGATCAGTTTGCGGTGCCGGGTGTGTTCGGGCGGGTCGGCGGTGAACAGCGCGTTCACGATGGGGTGTGCATTAGACAGTATCTCTTCGACATCGTCCTGCACGGGTTCGCTGTTGATGCCCATGTGTCGAGGGCCGCGATCATCCTCGGTGATGGCGGAGGAGTACACGCCGGTATTTCTGGCGAGTGCCGCGAGGGTGTCATACCCCGCGACGATAGTGCCGATGTTAGGGTCGCGCCCCACGCCACCCGCCTCATGGAGGGAGGCATAAGCCTTGTAAGGGCACTCGATGTGCCCGCTGTCTGCCAAATTCATTTCAGGGGTGGTGTCTTCAGCCATGGGTATCACTGCCGTACCGATATCGACAGTAGTATAGCCATGGCTCACCGATATTGGGCAACTCCCATTCGGGCAGTGTGGCGGCGCTCAGTTCACCGCGCTGAGAGGAAAGGCAACCGGCACAATGATTTCGTTGCGCCGCATAAAGGGCAGGGTCCAGGGTGGGTTGTATTGGTTCAGCGTGGGCTCGCCCGTGATATCGATATCTTCCGCAATCAAAAAGCGCCGTAATTGCTGCCAATTTTCATCCGCCTTTTCTGCCGAGGCCCAGCCGCTAAATTGAATCACCGCAGCGGTGTAGGCCGCTGCCTGCCTAAATGACACTCGCTGATCCTCCGGTTCGGGCAGGTCCTCAAGGGCATATTCGGCGGGCATCATAAAGGCCATTTCCTTCTCGCCGGCCATGCTCTGTTGCACAGGTGCGGTCATGGCGATTTTTTGTTCCTCGGCGTTACCGCCGAAGATGTAACCTGCCAGCACGCGAAAGCCACTGTAGGAATCCTCTGCCATACCCGTGACCGCCATCACTCTGGGCGCATATGCGCGGATCTCGATCTGCTCGGCCTCCCAGGCCTTTTCCACCTCGTACACGGGCTCTTCGATGGCGATGGCTTGGGTGGTCATCACTGATGTGATGAGAGAGATGAATAGCGTTCTGATATCACAGAGATGTCGAAGCTGCGACATTGGTGCGTCCTTTCATAGGTGACCATAGTGTCAATACGCGCGGGCTCGGCGGTGGATCAGCGCCGGTATTGTTCGCTCAGTTTTGGCGGGTGAAGAGCGCTAGTTGGCCGCAGCGATTGCTTCTATTTCGATCATTAGTTCGGGCAACGCCAGTGAATTCACCTCGACAATCGTGTCGGCAGGGTAGGGTTCCGTGAACCACTTCTCCCGCAGCGCCACGATCTTTTCAAAGTGGGACATGTCGGTCAGATAAATCGTCACTTTAATGACCTGTGATAAATCTGATCCGCCGGCCCGAAGGGTTCTCTGCAGAGACTCAAAAGTTGCTTGCGCCTGCGTATCAAAGTCGCCGACACCAACTAATTCCCCAGACTCGCTGATAGCGGCATGTCCCGACAAGTAGAGCATGCCGTGCGCTTTGAAACCGGGTGATATCCGGTAGGGCGCCAGCGGGTCAGGGTTTAGGTGGATGGGTTCAATAGACATTTTTACGCAGCTAGAACGGCACTGGGTGTCGAGCGCGCCAGTGCCCACTCCTCCTCGGTCATTTCGGCCTCGATATCACCGAATAGCGGGGTAGAAAGGTATCGCTCCCCCGTATCGGGCAGCATGCACAAGATCACAGAGCCCGGCACTGCGCGCTGCGCCACATCCAATGCCGCGGCAAATGTGGCACCGCAGGAGATGCCGCAAAAAATGCCTTCCTTCTGCGCCAGCGCCTGAGCAGTGGCAAAGGAGGTATCCGCCGACACCGGCACCACCTCGTCGATGTAACCCTTGTCGATGGACTCCTGGGCGACCAGCGGGATGAAATCCGGTGTCCAGCCCTGGATCATGTGAGGGGCCCAGGCCGGGTGGCTGCCGCTGGCAGAGCCGTCCTCACTGCGCTCCTGCGCCCGACCGTCAGAAAGCAGCGCGGCGCCGTCGGGCTCGGTGGTGATGATCTTCGTTTCCGGTCGCTCCGCACGGAGCACACGGGCCACACCCGTCATGGTGCCCCCGGTGCCATAACCCGAGACAAAGTAATCGAGCTGCTCGCCTTCAAAGGCATCCACGATCTCGCGCGCTGTGGTGCGCTCGTGGATATCAGCATTGGCGGGGTTTTCAAATTGTCGCGCCATGAACCAGCCATTGGCTTCGGCCAGTTCCCTGCACTTGGAGACCATGCCCATACCTTTTTCTTCCTTGGGCGTCAGAATGACCTTGGCACCCAAAAAGCGCATCAGCTTGCGGCGCTCAACCGAGAAGGTCTCCACCATCACCGACACAAACGGGTAGCCTTTGGCTGCGCACACCATTGCTAACCCAATACCGGTGTTACCGGAGGTCGCCTCGATCACGGTCTGCCCGGGCTTTAGCTCCCCCGAGGCTTCTGCTGCCTCGATGATGCCCATAGCCAGTCGGTCTTTGACCGAGCCGAGGGGATTAAAGGCCTCGATCTTTGCCCACATGGTCACGTGATCCGGTGCCAGGTGATTGATTTTGACGATGGGCGTATCACCCACGGTCTCGACGATGTTCTGAAATTTGCCGCGCATCATTTTTCTCCAGCGGATGTTGTTACATAGTGAGTTGAAGTAAAGGCTTCTATGCTTATTGGTGCGGCACGCAGAAAACCTTGCTGAAGGTATATGCCCAAATTCAGCAACACCTCTTCTTCTTCCTTCGTTTCCACACCTTCAGCAATCAGCAGTATGTCTAGATCAGATGCCATTTGCCTAAGATTTCGCAACAAGATTTGTCCTTTTGCGTCTTGGTCTATGCTTGATATCAGCTGGATGTCTAACTTGAGGACACTGATATTCCACATTCTGAGTCTGTTGAGATTGCTAAGGCCACTGCCAAAGTCATCCAACGCGAACTTGACGCCTGGAGCAAGCGACTGAAGTTCCTGCAACCTGCCAGAGGCTCTATCCAGCTGTGTTTTGTCATGCTCGAATAGATTCATTTCAGAGAGCTCAATGACGATATTGTCAAAAGCAATCGCATTTTTGCTGACATTTTCTTGGACGCCTTTCCAGCACTGGTCATCCAGCAGAGACCCGACCACGAAATTAAAGTAAGTATCGATGTTGGCGTGGTTGCGCAAACGATCAGCCGTCTGCAATTTCTGATCTAGTAGCAAGGATTGATAAGGCTCTCTCCATTCGAGGTGGCAAAGCTGAGGCAGAAAGTCCGAAGGTGGGGGGGCACTCCTTTTTTTGTGCCAGCGAATGAGGGCTTCGCCTGCGAATAGGCTGCTATCCCTAGCGTCGAAAATCGGCTGTATCGCATATCCGATGTCACCATTTTGAATCGCTTTTTCTAGCGCTTCGCCAGAAAGTTTTTTTTCAGTTTGCGTCATTTTGGGAATCAATAGCCTTGGCCCCTTCACCTTTTAGTTGACGCCAAAATAGTTCAAGTTCAGTCTTACTAGTAGAGCGCTGAGTTGTCCACCTGACATGAGCATTTGTTGGTTGATCGGGGGCAACTTGTATTCCCCACAAACCCCTTATTTCATTTGGTATTTGTGAATAACGCATATCAACAATGAGAAAAGGATCTAGATCATCGAGCGCCAACCAGTCATCAGAAAACCAGCGAAAGCGCTCAACATCCTTGGCTTGCTGCGAGGTCGGCGCGAGAAACGGAAAATCGCGGGCCACATTGAGTTTGGCTGCTGATTCCCCCGGGAAATAGGTTGGTGTAAACCCTACACGCACGGCGTCAACGTAGTAGCGCCCTTCATATTCGTACAGGGCCTTCCATACCAGCAAATTGGCAAAGCCCGGCTTCACTTCAAGCCGAATGGGTTCGTGTTGGCGGTGGCTGACGATGCGTTCTGCGGCGTAGAGCGCACGTTGATGCTGCACTAGGCCAAACCCGAGATAAGCGATCGCCCAGCACAAGCCATAGACCGCGAGCCGTGGCTGCCGCCGAATAGCAGATACCAGTAAAAACAGCAGTAAAGGCAGGGTAAATAAGGGGTCGATGACTGAGATGTTGTGCCAAGCGAAACGCGCGTCGGTCAGGGGCCAGAGTAATTGCGTGCCGTAGGTGGTGCAGGCGTCCAGCAAGCCGTGGGTGCCGTAGCCCAGCGCAGCGAAAAACCACACGCTCTTAAAGGTTAGACGCTGCCTGACCAGGGGATAGAAAATGCAGGCACAGATCAGCGCACCAACAGGGACAAAAAACAGCGAGTGAGTGAATTGTCGATGGTATTCCAGCGCCAGCAGGGGATCTGTGTCGGACTGGATCAGCACATCCAAGTCTGGTGCCATCCCGGCCAGCGCGCCGATCCAAAGCGCGTGGCGCAGGGTGCTGGTCTTGCTGCCTGTTTGTGCGGCGGCAGCGCCAATCGCTGCCTGACTGAGGGGATCCATAAACGTTCCGTCGCTGGGTTGCGCCCCAAATAGGCTCCGCTCAGCGTCTTCTCTGACAGTGCACGGCGGATTTAATTGGGCGCGCGCTTGGGGGCGCACCATACCAAAACCCGGTAACACGCCCCAGTATTGTGATGCGAGATGCGCGCGCAGGGCTTGAGGTAACATCATTCGACCCGGAAATGGGTCTAGCGTGACGCTTTTCGATCGGAGGTGAGAGATGAGATTAAACGCTGCGCGGATCACGCCGTTGCCTGAAGCAGATATAGCGCCCGAATTGCTCGCGTTGCTGGGGCCTCGCTTCAAGGCGATCCCGGTGCTGAACATTTTTCGCACGCTGGCCCATGCACCCAAGGCGTTTAAGCGCTTTATGGCCTGGGGCGGTTATATCTTGTCGGATGCCAACAGCCTCAGCCCCCGAGACCGGGAGCTGGTGATTCTCCGAGCGGGCTTCAATTGGAAATCCGGCTACGAATGGGCGCAGCACGTGCGCATCGGCTTGGACTGCGGTCTGACCGAGGCCGAAATTGCGCGCATCAAGGCAGGGCCCGACGCCCCTGAGTGGCGTGCCAGCGATCGCGCTTTACTGATGGCCACTGACGAGCTGACCGCCGATGCTTTTATCAGTGACGCCACATGGGCTGCATTGGGAGAGTATTCTCAAAAACAGCGGATGGATTTAGTGATGACGGTGGCGCAGTACACGCAGGTGTCGATGATGCTGAATACCTTTGGCGTGCAGTTGGACGAGGATCTGAGCCTGGATCCTGATTTGTGCCCTTGATCCCACGATGCTCATGAGGAGTTGTGTAACGTTGACGCGTTTAGGTGTCCCGGCTTGGCAACGATGGCGGCATGCGTCACGCGTTGTAGCGGTTCTGATGTTTGCCTCTTTCAGTGTGGCAGCGCCTGCCTCTGATTCGATTCCGGCGGACTGCGATACGGCGCGTGACCGCGCCAAAAGCAAGTACGGTGCGGTCAGGCATTATTTCGATACGTTTAACTTGTGCGTGACCCGGGCTGACGGAGATGTACTGCAGTGTGAGGTGGCGCTGAATGACCAGCAGTCGGCGCTGGGCGATTTTATCTTTGCGCAGCGCGTGGCCCAGGATGTTTGTGGTCGTGAGGGGCGATCAGGAGATATCGCTCAGCCCGCCCAGTCGGCAGGCGAGTAGCGTCAGTCGAATAGCCCCAGCACGTTCTCTGGCGGTCGCCCCAGCGCCGCGCCCTCGCCGTGAACGACAATCGGGCGTTCGATGAGAATGGGGTTAGCGCTCATGGCCTCGATCAAGGCCTCGTCAGCAGTTTCTTTATCGAGCCCCAGGTCTTTGAACACTTTTTCACCTCGCCTCAGCAACTCCCAGGGTTTGATGCCGAGCTGATTTAACACCTCAGCTACTTCAGAGGTGGAGGGTGCGTCATCCAAATAGAGCCTCACAGCAGGGCTGATACCGCGTTCTTCGAGCAGGGCCAGCGTTTGGCGTGACTTGGAACAGCGTGGGTTGTGCCAGATGGTGGTTGTCATATTGTGGGCCCAAAAATTGAAAGTATGGCCTGCTTGGCCGACACTTTCGAGGGGCGCAAGGGTATGACACGACGATGGCAGTGACTGACTCAGAGCAGCTTTCTTTTGAACACGGGGCGCTGACCTTCTCGGCCCATGCGATGGGTGATGGCCCCGTCGTGCTGTGTTTACACGGCTTCCCAGACAACGCCGGGTCTTTTCGGCACCAATTGCCGGCACTCGCAGAGGCAGGGTACTGGGCGATCTCACTGACGCTGCGGGGCTATGAGCCGGGTTCGATCCCGGCCGATGGCGACTACACCATGGAGACGATCGCGACCGATATTCTGGCGGTGATCGATAGCCTCGCTACCGGCCCGGTGCATCTGATTGGCCATGATTGGGGCGCCGCCGTGGCCTACGTCGCAGCCGCTGCCGCACCGGAGCGGTTTAAGAGTCTGACGGTAATGGCGGTGCCCCATGCGGGCCGGTTTGCCCGCGAAGGCCTTCGGATCCCCAAGCAGCTACGGCTGTCGTGGTACATGGGCATTTTCAATATTCCCTGGCTCTCAGACTGGGTGGTGCAGCGTCAGGGCTATGCGTTTATCCGCAAGCTCTGGAAGAATTGGAGCCCGGGTTGGCAACCGGAACCCGGCGTGCTGGAGGACGTGATACTGACCTTGTCACAACCGGGTGTGCGCTCGGCTGCACTGGGCTATTACCGCGCGGCGCTGTCAATCAATGCGTTATTAGTGAGCGCCGAGGAGGCCCTCTATGCAGTACCGGTACCCACACTCGCGCTTACCGGGGAGAGAGACGGCTGTATCGACTCTAGGGTGTTTGAACTTCTGATGCAGCCACAGGATTTTCCCCGAGGCCTCACGGTAGAGTGCGTCTCAAATGCGGGCCACTTTTTGCACCAGGAGCAGCCGCAAAGAGTGAACGAGCTCATCCTCGAATGGTTGGAGCATCGCCATGCTCTGGTGGCTTAATCCAAGAGGTTGTCCCATAAACCTCGATACCGTAACGGCGCAGGGAGTCCATATCGGTGACGCATAGTGTGCTGCTTCAGCGAGCCTGTCTCGATAATTTGCCATTGATCCTAGAGCTGGTGGCGGAATTCTGTGTGATCGACCAACATGTTTTTGAGGAGGATCGGCTGGCCCGCGCGCTGATCCCTTTGTTGGAGGGCGATGAGTTTGGAGTGGTATACCTCATCGACAATGCTCAGGGCTATTTGGTAGTTACCTGGGGTTACAGTCTGGAGTCAGGTGGCCGAGAATCGCTGATTGACGAGATTTATTTGCGGAGACGTGGCGAGGGTATTGGCAGCACCGTGATGAGTGCGCTTTGTGAAGAGATGGCGGCGCGCGGTGTTGTCAAAATATTCCTCGAAACGGAGTCACACAATGCCCGGGCGCGCGGCTTTTATACCCGCAACGGATTTGTCGCAGATGACTCGATATGGATGTCTCGGGGCATCTCACGTGGCGGATGAACGGTGAGTTGAATAGAGCGGAGCTTTGACAATGCATTACGGATTCATTGGTTTGGGAAACCTTGGCGGGAAACTTACAAAGCGCCTGATCGACGCTGGATTCACGGTCACCGTCTTTGATCTCGATGTGGCGCAAATGGAACAAATGGTTTCTGAGGGGGCGTATCGGGCAGTCAGTGCGGCGAGTTTGGCGGAGGAGGTTGATCACGTTATCACCTGTCTGCCCTCTCCCCAGAGCTCAAGAGCCGTTCTTGACGAGATCTTGGGCGTCATGAGGCCCGGCGCGAGCTTAATAGAGATGTCGACCATCAGCCGCGAAGATGCCCTGCAATTTTCAGAGATGGCTGCCTCGGCCGGTGTTGGGTTTCTTGAATTACCCGTTACCGGTGGGGTCCATTTGGCGGCGCGAGGCGAGCTGACCCTGTTGGCTGGAGGGCCCGAGGTGTTACTGGATATTCATCGCCCGGCGCTGAATGCCATGGGAAATACCGTTTTTCATCTGGGCGCGGTTGGTTCCGCATCGCTCATTAAAGTCATCACCAATATGCTGGCCTTTATTCACCTGCAAGCCTGTGGTGAGGCACTGATGCTGGCATCGCGGGGCGGGCTGGATTTGGCGACGAGCTGGCGGGCTATTGCGGCCTCTTCAGGGAATTCTTTTGTTCATGAAACGGAGGGTCAGCTCATTCTCAATGGTAGCTATGACATTGGCTTTACCATTGATTTGGCGGTCAAAGATCTCGGTTTTGCGAAGCAATTTGCAGAAGAGCTGGGCGTGCCCCTCGAGCTGGCCGCCGCGACGTTTGCTCGCTTTCAGGAGGCACGGGATGCGTACGGCGGGGAGAGCCAATCACCTAAAATTGTCAAATTGCTTGAGGATGCGCTCGACACGCCTCTGCGTGCACCAGGCTTCCCTGCGGCATTGAGCTAACAATAGATCAGCCACTGTGGATGCCCGTGGTAGCACTGTGTATGCGATAGGATCTGCGAATCGCCCATCAGCCAGCGGAGTCGACCAATGAATTCTCGATTTATCAGAGTGGCTGCCTTGACCCTGTGCGCTACGTTTTCAGCTTTAGGTCAAACCGCGCCGTATCAGATCACGGTGCTGGCAACCAACATTTCTGATTATGGTGGTTTGGGTGAGTGGAGCTTTGCCGCGCTGTTTGAGGGCGAGCAGGACGCGGTGCTCTTTGATACCGGCTTCAAAGAGGACACCGTCCTCCACAACGTGCTGCATCTGGGCGTCGATCTCTCAGGGGTCGAGAAAGTTGTGCTCAGTCACTTTCACAGTGACCACACTGGGGGATTGCTGATCCTCCGCGAGCATTTCCGCCCTGCTAACGAGGCAGCCTTGAGTCAGGTGTTCGTCGCGGCCGGGTTTTTTGACCAGCGCGCGACCGTTAAAGGCGTCGAGGTGGGGCCCGGTGATTTCGCCAGAGCCCGCGATTTTAAAGACGCAGCGGAAGCACTGGGGATCCGCTTCACTGTTGTCACCGAACCTACGGAAATAGCGCCGAAGTTGTGGTTGACCGGTCCCGTGCCACGGGTTGAGGAGCACTACAACGGTCCCGCGGGGCTGTTTATCAACCAGGATGGCGCATCGGTACCTGACATCATTATGGATGATCAGTCGCTGGGTTATCTCACGGACAAAGGCTGGCTGATGACCTCTGGTTGCGGTCACTCGGGTTTGATCAACACCGGCAAAGTCTTGCAGTCGATAAAAGATGAGCCTATTTATTTCATCGTTGGCGGGTTCCATCTGTGGCAAGCAGGCGCCGAGACGCTGGATCGCACGGCGAGCTGGCTCGAAGAGCAGGGTTTGGAGTTGATGATGGGTGGTCATTGCACCGGCATTGCTGCGGCTGAAACCATCGCCAGTCAGTTGCAGCTCCCGCGCTCTCATATCTCTCATGCGGCCATCGGGTCAGTGATTACGCCGGAGCTGACCATCATCCGTAGCTCAGTCGAGTAGGCGTTGTCCTGACCGCTCGATAACGCAATCAGTCGCGGCAATCTGGTATGGTCCGCCGTCACAGAATGTTGGGGGTGTTTTGTGATTGACATCCGTGAGTCCATAGAGGCCTGCGCCAATCATTACGGCGAGCAGGCGGATGCCATGCGCACTTACTTATTGGCGGGTCAGGCGGCCGCGCTCGCGTTACCGAACAGGGGGCCGCTGAGGTTCACCGAATCTGGCGCGCTGGCAGACGAGATTCGGGCGGCGTATTCCGAGTACGGTTTTTATGTATTTGAAAAAGTGCTGAGCGCTGAAGAGCTCGATGACATCAAAGCCGATCTCGACGCCATGCGCGCCCAGTTTCCCACCGGGCCGGAAAGTCAGGTGAACGCCGCCGGTGAACCCGCGTTAGGTGCCGACGCCAAAGCCTTAACCCTAGTGTGGTCAAAGCCCTTGGGTGACCCGCTGGGTGGTACCGAACTCGCCAATGGCCGCCATCAGGTGAAAATGTTCGAGCCTGAGGCCGACGCCGAGGCGCCGCCGGCTGCACCCTTTATTCTTCTTGGTTCGCTGCAGTTCTCAGATGCTTGTTTGAGAACCTACGCGCACCCCGAATTACTCAAAGTCACCGAGTCGATTAATGGCCCGGACTTTGCGCCTTTCAATGAGGCATTGTTTATTAAAGAGCCGGGTATCGGTGCTGCGGTTTCTTGGCATCAGGATGGGGTCACCCACTGGGACAGCCCTGACTTTGATGAGGACATTCACGGCTTTAACTTTATGGCCCAGGTATATGGCAGCACCGCAGTGAATGGTGTCTGGGTGCTCCCGGGCACCCACAAGCAGGGCAAGCTCGACATCAAGGCGCTGGTCGCCGAATCTGGCAGCGAGCGCCTTGAGGGCGCGGTACCGATTGTCTGTAATCCCGGTGACGTGGTGATGTGTAATCGGCAGCTCCTGCATGGCTCGTTTCCTAACTGCGGCTTTGAGCCGCGCATCACCGTGAACTTTGGTTTCCACAAGCGCTCATCGGTACTAGGCGTGATGGGCGGCGGTATCCATAGTGACGCGCAGGTGTTTGACGAGGAGATTGTGGCGCGCCGCTCACGGGCGATCGGCTATGCCATCGATGCCCGCAAGCAGCGATTCCCTGATGAGACCCCATATGACTATCAGCCGCTCGCGGCCGCTGCGAATGATTACCGCTGGGATGAGTCTGCGCGGGCTGACCTCAAGGACTACAACCTCGACGATCTCAGCATTTGAATTGCCCGGCGAAAGTAGCCGGGCCGCAGTTCTCAGTGATTCAAGCAGCCGTGAGCGAACTAAGCAGTCGTTAGCGATTTAAGTAGTCGTTAGCGATGTAAGTAGTCGTTAGTGATTCAACAGCTCAACCATGATGGCGTTGAACTGAGCGGGGTCTTCCTGCATCACAAAGTGGCCCACGCCTGACATGAGCACCGCCTCAAATGAGGTCGTCAGAGCCTGCCCCGCACCGATATTGGTCGGGCGATAGTCTGAGTTGATCAGGCGAATGGGCACGTCGATGTCCGCCAATGTCTGTTCGACTTCCTCGTTAAACCAGCGCGCAAAGCCTCCAAACGCGCCTATTCCCGCCGCGGCTGGCGCGGCACTCATATCGCTGGCGATCTGGTCAATCAGCGCGGGGTCTGATGTGGGTAAGAAGAAACTCCCGCGCACCAAGCCTTCCACCGTGCCGGAGAAATCGGCGTCCATGGCGGCGAGCATCCCCGCGAGTTGCTCAGTGGGGTAGCGCAGTGACACGTCGCCCAGGGTGTCAGCGCCGATGACCATATCGACACGCCCTTTAAGCAACCTCGCGGCCTCCAGTGCTACCGGCCCGCCCATCGAATGACCGATCAAGATGATCTCTTCCAGTTGCAGCGCATCGGCCACCGCCGCGACATCGGCGCCAAAATTGGCCATCGACCATTCCACGCGGTTTACCCCGGAGTCGCCGTGCCCGGCAAGATCAATAGCCACGACTTGATGCGTCGATGCGAACACGGGCAGCTGCGCCGACCAGTAGCTGCGATCGCAGTTCCAGCCATGGATGAAGACGAGCGCTGGTGACCCACTGCCCCCAGTCTCGTAGTGGATTTGGACGCCGTCTTTTGCAGTCGTAACGCCGCTGGTCAGGCGTTCGTCAGCCTGTGCGGCCACTCCCATCAGCAGACTCGCGATGAGCAAGCACCGGGTCAGGCCGTGGACGAGGTTAGCGCCTAAAAGTGAGACTTCTTGCACCGAATACCTTTGTTTAACCGTTTTCAATTTCATCGCCATGCTCGGAAGATTATGCCTGAGATCGATGGGGCTGGGTGTGTTGGTTACTTGGTACTCATGATCCGAGTCACTTTGCGACGGCAAGACCGCTTAGCGGCTCTTTTCCCCGGACTTTGCCGTAGACTGTCCCTGTCTAAACATTGACTGCGCCCCATGAACCACGTGCTGAACAGCGACAGGCCCGACAAGGTTGCTTTGATCGACGGCGACCATGCCTTCACCTACGCACAAGTCGAGAGCCGCATTGTACAGTTTGCCAGCGGGCTTCTCGCTGGCCGCAGTGATCTTGAGGAGGCGCGCATTGCATTTCTTATTCCGGCCGGCGTCGATTATGTGACCGCATTGCATGGCGTGTGGCGTGCAGGCGGTATTGCGATTCCCCTCAACGTCGCCTCGGCAGAATCTGAATGGGACCACTGCCTGACCAGTACGGGGGTGACTCAGGTTATCGTCGATCAGCAGACCCTGGCCGGTATCGAAGGGCTATGTGATCGCCTGGCTATTCCGATCGCTACCGTCAGTGACACCGTGACGGATAGTGTGTTGCCGTTGCCGTCGCTCTCTCCAAAGCGACGGGCGATGATTGTTTTTACCAGTGGGACCACCAGCAAACCCAAGGGAGCGGTAACGACCCACGGCAATATCGCGGCACAGATCGAGACGCTGGTCACCGCCTGGGAGTGGCAGCCGGAGGATGTCATACCGCTGTTTCTGCCTCTTCATCACGTGCATGGGATCATCAACGTACTGAGCTGCGCGCTGTGGGCCGGGGCCACGGTGCATGCAATGCCCAGGCTGGATCTCACTGCGCTTTGTGCGCAAGTCGCCGCTGACACATTCAGCGTTTTCATGGCAGTCCCCACTATCTACGTGAAGCTCATCGATCATCTCGAGACTCTGGAAGATGAAGAAGTGCAGGGGATCAGTGAGGGGTTTGCCAACATGCGCCTCAACGTGTCCGGCTCAGCTGCCTGTCCCGTCGAGGTTTTTGCAGAGTGGCGGGATCTCACAGGGCAGATGCTCTTGGAGCGCTACGGCATGACAGAGATCGGCATGGCGCTCTCGAATCCCTATCGGGGCGAGCGGCGCCCGGGCTATGTGGGGCAGGCGTTACCCGATGTCGCGGTGCGGCTGGTCGATGAGGAGGGCAGTATCGTCACCGAAGAAGGCACGCCCGGCGAGATTCGTGTTCAAAGCCCAACCGTTTTTTTGGAGTACTGGGGTAACGCGGAGGCCACAGAGGCCAGCTTCGCCGAGGGGTGGTTTTGCACCGGCGACATTGCGGTGATCGAGGACGGCTACTACCGGATTATGGGTCGCTCGTCGGTCGATATCATCAAATCGGGGGGTTACAAACTGTCGGCCCTCGAAATTGAAAGCAAACTGCTCGCGCATCCGCAGATCGCCGAAGTGGCGGTCGTGGGTATCGCGGATCGCACTTGGGGAGAGGCCGTCGCCGCGGTGGTGGCCCTGAGGGGAGACGGTGACATGACGGTGGAAGACTTAAAAAGTTGGTGCGATGGGAAGCTGTCTTCCTACAAAGTACCCAAACAGCTCCGGGTGGTGGACGCGCTGCCGCGCAATGCGATGGGGAAGGTGGTGAAACCCTCTCTCAAGCCGTTATTTGAGTGACTTAACTTGAGTGACTCAGCCGCAAGCTGGGATAACGTCTCCCGCGCAACAGCCTTTGGGCTGAGTGGCGGCTGCTTATTAGGTACCGTCATGACCAGCTAGTGGTTCCCATTTAGTTATTTGACGGTTTTGCGGCGGCTTCCGTTGGCGCCTCTGCTTTTGAGAGCAGGTAATAGGTGAGCGTGGAGAGCACCAGAGCAGGAAACACCTCGTGAAGGTCCTGCCGTAAACCCAAGGCAATCCAGACGATCAATGCAGAGACGCCCACCGCCATTGACCAGAGCACAGTGCGCGCCGAGCCGCGTTGCCAGTACAGGCCAAATACCACGGCGGGGAAAAAGCAGACGGCGTAGAGACTGCCCGAGAAGATCGTGATTTCAACGATGTCGCCCGGCGGGTTAAGCGCCAGTAGTGCCGCGACAATCGAAAAGCCAATGACAGCGGTGCGGGTCCAAAGCAGTTCGCGGGATGAGGGGCTAAAGGGCGCTACGATATTTTTGTAGAGCGTGGAGGCTGCGACCAGCAGCACGCTGTCCATCGATGACATCGCGGCCGCCAATATCGAGACGATCAGAAAATCTGTCGCCCACAAGGGGAACACCGCGGCATCGTTGACCAATGAGGGGACGATCAGATCGGTATCGGTGACGTCCGTCAAAATGAGATGCGCATAGATTCCCACGGGGAACAGGCACCCCAGCACAATAGCGAGACCAATGGTGGCGATCCACTTGCCGCGGAGCACCTCAGCATCGTCTTTCAGGGCATAAAAGCGCGATAACTGTCGAGGGTCTGCCAGCAGTTTCAGCGAGCCCGACAGCGACACGCCCAGCAAAACGGCAAAGGGAATGCCGCCGTTGAGCTCAAACAAAAACTGTTTATTTGGCAACGCACTCAATGTCGTAATCGACGTCACCCCGCCGGCGGCGCGGGTCACAAAATAAAAAATAACCATGCTGCCGAGTAGCATGAGCAGGCCTTGCATGACATCAGTTCGCACCACCGAGACAAAGCCGCCCACCGAGGTGTAGAGGACAACGATAAGCAGGGTCAGCCCCACGCCCGCTTCGTAAGGCACGTCGAGGAACATCTGAAAAAGATGCCCCGCGCCCTTAAAGATGGCTAGCAAGTAAAGCAAGCTCGCAAAAACGATGACGAGTGCCGACGCTTGTAATAGCGGGTGTCTGCTCTGCTGATCTGAGCTGTCGATGTATCGACTGCCCAGAAAGTCCGGAATCGTCAGCGCATCCCATTGCGAGGCGAACCGGCGCAGAGGTGGGCCGATCCAGCGCCATGAAACCCAGCTGAACACCACAAGCAGGATCGCCATGGTGAACCACGCCACTCCGTAGTCGTAGGCTTTGCCGGCATGTCCGATATAGGTATTGGTCGAGGCAAAGGTTGCGAAGAAGGAAATACCGACTACGATGCCGCTCATTTCGCGATTACCCACGTAGTAGCCCGCCATGCCGCGGCTGGCTTGGCTACCGAGGTAGGCGTTGTAAAGCAGCGCGCCCGTGTACCCGGTTAAGAGCGCCAGTGCGAGCCAGTGCTGTGCCATCCAGTTCATGGGGTTTGAAAGCCAGTGTGTTAGCGAGTGGGGCCTTGCAGTATCTCAGATCTGTCTCGGCTGCGAGACAGTGACCTGCCGCAGTGCGCCGTGATGTCCCTGTGTAAAGTGCGAGATGCAGTGACTGCTGCACTCTGGGCCATTGAGCACTTCAATGTGTATTCCTCGCAGTGCAACATGTGTCACTGCGTGCACAGGTCATAAAAAGTCGCAGTAATGCGCGTTATGATCGCTATGTGCAGCGATTGGATACGGGTGAGCACAGTGGCAAAAAAAGCAGCTAAACCGACGCGTCTGCCGACCAGAAAGCCCGGCATCGAGCGCTACAACCGCATTATCGAAGCGGCGGAGGCGCTGATTCTCGAGGCAGGTTCGCTGCAGGGCATCACTCTGGATGCGGTATCCAAGCGCGCCGACGTACCGCGCGTTTCGCTCTATTATTTCTTCGACTCGATTGAGTCGCTGATGGACGCGCTCTATCTGCGAGGCGTGCAAAAGATGGTCGCCGAGCTACCGCAGGCGCCACAGGCAGCGGATTGGCGCGACATGATGCTGCTTTATATCGATGGTGTGCGCGATTTTTATTTGAGTAATAGGGTGGTGATGATCCTAGCGCTACTGCCCGTGTCGTTTGCCTCGGTCAATCAGACTAACCGCGAGTTCGGCCAGGCGTTATTCCAGTTGCTGCATGCGCGGGGTTTGGTGCCAAAAAGTCAGCAAGTGCTGAGAGCGTGTGAGATGGTCTCTGAACTCGCCGATCTGGTGTGGCGTAAATCGCTAATAGAAAAGGGGACTTTGACGCCCACGTTTACCCGAGAGGTAAAGCGAGTGGTGATTTCTTACCTTGAGGCGGTCTTATCTGACTGAAACCGCTTATTTGCGATTTCTGCTTGCGCGTTAGGGCAGGTGTTGGGCCCGAGTAGACCCGCTTTACCGGCACCATCCATCAGGTGGTGATCGCAATCGAGTAAGGCTCTCTTTGAGGGCGTCTGAGCCGAAAACAAAAAGGCCACCCTAGGGGCGGCCTTTTTGTTTGTTGGTGGAGGCGGCGGGAGTTGAACCCGCGTCCGCCAGCACTCTGCCTTTGGCTCTACATGCTTAGTTTCCGTTAATTGATTTAACGGACAACAGCCCAACGGTCAGGACGTTGACCGCGAGTCTCGAAAAATTTAACCGTGACAGCCGAGACATCAGCCACTGCGATCCAGTTCTATATGACAGTCAAAAGCGCGGTACTGGAACCTTACTTAAGACCGCCAGGGCCGAAGCACCTGGATGGTGTTACAAAGGGCTACTTACGCAGCCAGTTGTGCACCGTAGTTGTCGTCATTGGCAACTAATAGTTTGCAGCTTTGGATTTACGTGATTGGCTACCATCACGGCATGCACCGCAGGTTTCGTTACCGTCGTCGAATCCGTAACGCCCCCGTGTAAGAGGCACGTAGTGTAACGCATAAGTGGGCATGTCTAGGCAGTAATAATGCGCAGGTCTTCGGCGCTTTCGCCTGGTGCTTCTTCCTGCTACAACAACGGGTCGCTATTAAAAGAGTTTAGCCGTCATGCCGCGTTTTCTGATTTCGTTCTTCGGTTCATTGGCATTGATTGGCTCGGGATGGGTGTTTGCAGAGAGCGACACCGCAACGCTGGAGTCGGTCATCGCAAAGTACCGCGCGGATGTGTTGCTGGCTTCGGGTGGCAGTGTCGAAACCAGCCCGTTGTTCATGAGTCAGGCGGAGCGGCGTATCGCTTTTGCGCATTTTGATGTGCTGTTCCCCACGCGGGTGATCCGAAGTAGCGGAGAAGCTAGCCCACTACCCCCGGCGCCGGTTGATCTGAGCAGCGTCCGCTTCACCGTGAATGAAACGGACATGGCCCTCGGCGAGCTCCTCGACAGTGAGCACTTGATGGGCCTGCTGGTGGTGCAAGACGGCAAGGTATTGATGGAGCACTACGCGGCCGACCATGGTGCTGACGTGCCGTGGGTGACCTTTTCGGTGACCAAGTCGGTCACTTCGCTGCTGATCGGGGCAGCCATTCACGACGGCTATATCGACAGCGTGACCGACCCGATTGTGAAGTATCTGCCGCGTCTGGCTGGCTCGGAGTATGGTGAGTCGAGTGTGCAGGATATCCTGCAGATGGCCTCGGGGATTGCGTGGAACGAAGATTATGAGGACCCCGAATCTGACGTGGCCCGCGCGGCGGCATTGAACGGTGTGGCGCTTACGGATTATCTCGCGCAATTACCGAGGGTGGCGCCTCCCGGGACCCGCTTTAACTACAACACGGCCGAGAGCAACTTGCTGGGAGAGGTGCTGCGATCGGCGATTGGCATGAATGCGGCACCGTATCTGAGCCAGAAGATCTGGCAGCCCATGGGGATGGAATCAGACGCCAACTGGCTCTTGTCATTTCCTGAGGATCGGGAGACCGGGGGTTGCTGCATTAGCGCGACGCTGCGTGATTATGCGCGGCTCGGCCTCTTGGCGTTGGCGGATGGCGTGCTCCCCGATGGCACCCGCATCTTGCCTGAGGAGTGGATGGCTGCCAGCACCACGCCTTCTCAAGGCTACGAGGGCTATGGGTATAAGTGGTGGCTCGATGAGGACGGGCGCTACGGTGCTTACGGTATCTTCGGGCAGAAAATCGCTGTTGATCCCAAAGCGAAGCTGGTGATCGCGGTACACAGTAACGCTCAGGCGGCGTCCGGCAGTGCTTATGGTCAAGAATTGGAGGCGGCGCTGGCGGCCATCAGCGAGCACCTGCGGTAGCAATACATCTCGATACTTCGGTTGAGCCATCAACCAAGGTCGCTTGTGAAAAACCGGATCAGCGCATACCACCCCTAAGGGCTGAGGTGCCGGGGTTATCGCAACTTGGGACTGCTTTGGGAAAAGAGACCAGCGGCCGGGGGGATGATTCCGGCCGCTGGCGAATGGCGGGGAAGACCCCGCCGAGGAGTGATACGAGGTCAGACCGTGACCGCGTTGCCGCGGAAGATCTTGGACAGGTATCGGCTCTCACTGGGAGAGGGTGCGGGTACAGCACACTGCATGACCGCGTGCACCAGGCGCGTCATTTCTTCAGCCAGTTCCTGATCGTTTGAAGGTTCTTCGGTGTGCGCTCGCCGCGTCAGCTGGACCTGATTGACCGCAGGTACCGTTGGCAGCCGCTCACCTTCAACGCCTAAAGTCACCGTAAAGGCATGGAGAGAGTTCTTCACGAACAGCGCCAGCGCGAATTCTTCCCGCGTTGAGGCCAGTGAAGTGTCAGGAGTCAGCAAGACGATCTGGCAGTTGGGTACCAGTGCCGAGATTCTTGCTACACGGAAGTGATGAGTGAGTTGGTCATGGACCAGGTCACGGAATTGCTGATCGCTCAGCACCCGATCCCAGCTCTTGTGACGTTCACCCGCCAGCGCGTTGAGCGGCAGTCTCTCGAATGGACTGCTCACTACGACATCGAAGCCACCTTCCTCACGCAAAATGTGATCCAGTGCCCCCTCGATATCGTCGCCGACACAACGCACATCGAACGCCACGGAATCCGTGGCGTCGATGGCGTGTTGAAGCTCACGGGCGCTGTCCTCTGAACGAGTCAGTACCGTGAGCGCTGCGACATCCTGCCCCATAAAACCATTGCCGATCGCCGCAAGCTCTTTACGCATACTGTCACCCACCATGACCACACGTTTGCCCTGAAGCTTGTTCAGGTCAGTCTGGCTGGGAGGTAACAGCAGTTCGCCCTCGGTGACTGAACGGTCAAACTTCAGACCGCCCGAGGGGTGGAACGTCTCGCCGCTGACAATGTCATCAGCGAGATGGAATACAGTAGACAGGCCAACCTGTTCGTCGGTTGGCATTTTGTGCAGGTGGAGTCGGTTGAGAATGCCGGACTCAATTTGCGCGGCAGATTTCTTTGACTCCGCAGTATCGAAGAACGGTTGCGGTGCCTCTACAAAGGCGTCCATAAAGGCGGCGCGCTGCTCAGCAGTCAGAATGCCGCCATTCACGAGCCGGTCGACCAGCTTGCTGGCAATGCCCTCGTGCATCAAGAAGCGCGAGGAGTTCCCTGCACCGCCTGCATCGATTACCTGGCTCACCAAGCGCGACAGCGCCTTGGGCATGTCATTGCCCGAGGGGAGGTTAGCCACGTCGTTGGCTGACAGCGCCATAATCGTGTCCACGCTGAGGCCTTCCTTGAGATCACTGAGGATGGCCTTGTGCACTTGATTCAGGCGCTTGTTCTCGAGTACCAAACGTCCGCGACGGTCGAACAGACCGGGCGCATCACCCAAGCCACGCAGTCGCGCACCGTCGACGGGTCCCGGAGCGAGAGCGTTGATTTGTATCTCTGGTCCCAAGTGCCGCGAAAGGATCTCGGCCAAGACACGCTGGCCCGCTTTGGAGACGGCATAGTCGCCACGGTTGGGGTAGGCCACCGCGACGTACTTCTCACCACCGAAGTAGCTCGATACGTTCAGGATGGAGCCCTTGCCCTTGTCCTTCATCACCGGGCCGAACTTGCGGATCAGTGAGTAGTTGGAGATCAGGTTGGCTTCCATGGTGCGGTTCCAGTCCGCCAGGGTCATGTCGACCACCATCTCTTCCGCGCCCGAGATACCGGCGTTGTTGATCAGGAAGTCGACATTGCCGAAGAGCTCGATGGAGCGGTCATACAGCGCGTCCAATGCCTTCGGGTCGCCCACATCGATGTCAGCCATGATGCTGACCCGTGTATCCGCCTGCGGGTAACCAATGCCGCGTAATTCTTCAACGATCTCGTCCCGAGCTTCTTCCAGCTTGGCGGCACTGCGCGCACTCAACAGCACACGACAGCCGGCAATCGCGAGGTAGCGGCCCAGTTGCAGACCAATGCCTAGGCTGCCACCCGTAATCACGGCGGTTTTACCCTTGTGGAGACCGGGCAGTACGCGCATCAGCGGCGTGGGCATGGATTCCTTGCCGGTCGCGCGTTTGATGCTCTTCGGGATCCACAGGTTAATCGGATCCATTTGCCGCACGCGATTAGTCAGCGTGGCGGCCCAGTCTGCGGCAAAGGTCAGGTTGTCCTTGTCTTCACTGTCATAGCGCACCAGCTGGTTGGGTCGCACGGCCCATTCCAGCTCGCCGGCGTTGAGCAGCGTCTCGTCTTCGTGACGCCAGCCACGGATCAGCGCCTCAATCGACGCGCGGATCACTTCATTAAGCAGGTTGCCCTGGGTGTCACTACCGTTGGTCGCGTAGGTGATGGCGGGTGGCTCGCACTTGCCAAACCAGCGCGACAGGTTACTGGCCAGCATGCTGGCGAAGGCAACCGGTGCAACCACTTCCTCGCGAACAAAGTTCTCGACGTCTTCGTCGGTAGCGCCGGAGAGCGAATGGCCGTAGTGACCATTGGGTTTGCGCGGCAGGACGATGACACCGTCCAATCGGCCAAAGTGGTCATCGATAAACTGCATCGTGCGATCCACCGATTCGCGTCGTAGCGGATCAAGGTGCGACAGTTGGATTTCGTCGAGGCCTTTTGTTTGGATCAGTGTGCGAGCGTGTCCGACGGATTCCAGTGAGCGGAATGCCAGTAGCACATGAGCACCACTATTGATCTGGCGCTCGGCGTAGGTCAAGGCCTGCTCGTAGTCCGATCCACCGAGAATCAGCACAACGTGGTCGGTGAGGTCTTCGAGGCGCTTATCCGGCCACGACACCAGTTGCGAACGACTCTGCGCGGGCACCTGCATGCCATTGGTCACCTCAACGTGGTGACCTGATACCGCCGCCGACTCTTCAGAGGCCAACCACACAATGCCGTTGGCAACGTCGGTGGGCGTGGGGTAGCGATACTCGAGGCCTTCCTCGCCATTGCGCGTCGTGATCATGAGATCACGGAATTCCTGACTGGTGCTGCCCGGGGGGATGTTCTGCAGCTCATCCATGGTGGCAAAGACGGTATCGATCCGCTCTGATTCGATTGGGCCCGGGAACAGCGTATTGACGCGAATACCGCGTTCTTCACCCAACTCCAGCGCCAAGCCTTTGCCCAGAGCATTAAGACCCGACTTCGGCACCACGTAAGGGATGCGGCCGTAATAGTGGGTGCGCGAGAAAATCGTCGATACGTTGACGATCGTGCCGCCGTCACTCAGGTGGGCGGCGGCCGCACGCGCCATATTCCAGGGCGCGCCGAGCAGGTTCATCGCGGAATCAAACATGGTCTGATCAGATCCTGCCGCGCGCATTTCCACATCGGTGAAGGGGATATCACGGAGCGTGTACTTGGGACCCGCGGCGCCGGCGTTATTGACCAGCACATCGAGCTTGCCAAAGGCGTCTACGGCGCGCGCGACAATATCGCGACACACCTGCGGATCCGCGCAGTCGCCCACGATGGTGGTGATGTTCTCGGCGTCAAAGCCCTCTTCAGAGAGTTCCTCGACAAAGGCATCCAGCTTGCTCTGGTCTCGGCCGGTCATGGTGACCTTGGCGCCTTCCCGGAGCAGATGGCGAGATATATAGCGGCCTATGGAGCCCGCAGCGCCAGTCAGAATCACTGATTTGTTTTCGAGCCGGCGCCCCGAAAGAGACTGAGCAATAACAGTGTTGGATAAGTTCGACATATCGTTCATCTAAGCGCTCCGGCTGATCCAGTTTCGACTTTGGTAATCTCTTCACCGCGCTCAGCTGCGTCACGCAGCGCCCAGGCGCGGTAAAGCTCGTCTTTGGTCTTGAGGCCCATACGCGGGAGGGCATGGGTCACCACATAGTTCGCACCGCCGTGACGGTTCTCCCACATCGCCTGGTGGATCTCGGCGATGTCTTCGATGGGTCGCGCCAGAGGCGGCAGCACATCGATCTGCGCGGCGGCGATGCGCTCCTGCATTTCCGCAAATTCACGTGCGGTATTGAGGTGCGTGCCACGAATCTCTGCGCTGGGCATGATGATGCGACGTTGGCGCATCCATACCTGCGGGGCATAGAAGGTAAAGCGCTGCCCGCTGAGTTCCTCGGCATACACGACCTTGCCCACGTTGGGCTTGACCAGTGAGGTGGCAAGGGCGAGGCCGTCGCGACCCGCGCGCTCGAATACCACATCGGGCAAGCCGCGCTTGTCCAGCGTGTTGCGCAGGAAGGGCGCAATCGCTGAACCAATTGGCTTCAGCGTGCGGTCCGAGAACAAGCGGACGGCTTCCTTAAATGCCTGTGATTCGGTGAACGGATTGGGCATCTGCGCGAACGGCCCGGGCGGGTCGTAGTCATCACCCAGTCGTCGCTCGATCTCCTCAAGACTCACTACGCCTTTTACCTGCGCGCCGAAGCCTAGGGAGTTCACAAACTCACGCTGCGGGACGGTATCCACCAGAACGGCAATTTGCGCGCCGCGCTGGCAGCCAACCTCAATGGCCTCGATCGCCACGCGGTCGACAATGCCATCCTCGGCGCCGGGTCCGTAAACAATCAACAAACTTTGACCTGCGCGGAGCCCAGCACGGGTGAACATCTCAGACGGACTCGAGCTGCCTTTCTTACCCATGAAGGTGAAGCGATAGCCCGAGGACGCGCCATAGAAGGTGAGCACACCGCCTTCACCTAGTGTTTGGAACGAGCGGGGGAAGGCGGTTTCACCGGCGTGGGACACCACATAGTCGACACTGCCACCGGCGGCGGTCTCCGTGGCCGCGACAAAATCCGCGCCTTGCGCTTCCCAATTCGCCCACTCGGCGGGATCATCGGGTACAGGCGTAAACGCGTCCGCCCACTGCGGATCTTTTCGGTCCACGGCGGCACCGCCGACGGCTTCAACGCGGGCGGCACGCTCTGCATTGGAGACCATGCCCACCACGTTGAGGCCACTGCTCACGGCGCTGCGCAGGCAGTCATAGCCGGTACCGGTTGAGGCACCTTCAACAAATAGCCGCTTGTTCGGCTCGATATCGAGCGTGTGATAAAGCGCCCGGTGAATCGTACCCAGCGTCAGCCCATAAGAACCGGCCTCTTCGATGCTCAGGCTCGGTAACTTGGGATGCAATTGCGGGCCTTGCACCGTCAGGAACTGTGCGTGGCTGCCATCGTTGCGTTCATAACCTTGAATGCGGAAGTCGGCCGCCATGGGGTCAAGACCCTGGTCGGGAGAGAGCAGCTCACTCTGGCCCGAGTAAACGGTGCACACATCGCCGACTGACAAGCGGCCCTCGGCGATTAACTCGCTACCGAGACGGACAATCATTGCCACACCGCCGGAGCCGGTGACCTGCACGTCGGCATCGCGCGCATCAAAGGGTGATACCGGGATGCCGGTAATGGCCCAGATGTCGTTGAAGTTCATCTCAGAAGCCAGCACGTACACCAGAGCCTCATTGGGCTCGGGTTCTGGCGTCTCGAAGATCAGCTTGATCTCGGCGTCGATCGGGTCACCATGAGCGGGCTTGCCGTCCTCGGCAGACTTCGGTACGCCATAACCATATTGATAACGGGGAACCGGCGTGACCCCGGGGAAGAAACTGGCGCCCATGGGCAGCAGTTCACCGGATGCCAGCAACTCATCGACCTGCTCACCTGAAGCGGTGGGCGACACATCAACGTACTGGGTTGGCAGAGGTGCGCTGCGCTTCTCAAGGAAGGCCGTGATCCCGGCAGGTCCAGATTCAGGATCGCAGACCGCCTCGGCAAAGAGCTCGGCCTCATGCAGTAGACCAGCAGCCTGACCTTTTTCTGCACCCATGGCGACGGCATCCAACACCCGTGCCACCTGCTTCTCACGGCCGCTGGCACGAATTTGTGCCAATGCTTGTTGCAAGGCCGGCTGCTCGAGGATGGACTCAGAATAGGGGATGGCCTCGTCTCGCGCAGCGAGCGCTTTCTGGTGCTCTTCCTGTGCTGCGGCCAGCGGGCCTTGTTGGGCAAAGTAGTCGCGGAGTCGCGCCATTGCGATCTCTACGGGGGAGGCCGCGGCTTCCGTGACGACCTCGTCTACCAGACCACAGTCGATCGCCTCAGCGGCGGAAATATTGCGGCCACTCACCATCAAACGCAGCGCCTCGGCCATGCCGGCCTCGCCGCGACGTCGATGTAGCTTACGCACCAGCCGCTGTGTGCCGCCGTAGCCGGGCAGCAGATTCAAATTGATTTCCGGCTGGCCAAACTGCGCGTGCTCTGCGGCAATCACATAGGAGCAGGCCAGTACCAGTTCGTTACCGCCACCCAGTGCGGGGCCATTGACTGCCGCGATCACCGGCCTACCGAGTTGCTCAAGAGCGGCAAATGCCGCCTGTGCCGCATTGGGCGGGGTGCGGGCTGATTCCAAATCGCCGGCTTCACCCACCTCCAGCAGTTCTTTCACGTCAGCACCGGCAACAAAGGCACCGCGGGCGCCGGTAATCACCACTGCGTCCACGTCATCCTGATGCTCGAGCTGTTGCACGACGGTGTGAAGTTCATCGAGTGTGCGCTCGTTGAGTGCATTGACCGGCGGATGGTTGATCACCAACAGCGCGACCTTGTGATTGTCGTCCAAGCGATGGGTTTCGACGCGCAGGTAGCGCCAGGTCTGAATGATCTGCCGCGCCTCAGCCAGTCGGCCAAAGTCTCGCCATTGCGCGACGGCGCCCTGAATTTCTTCTACCGACTCGGGGTTTCGGAGCGTAGACAGATCGCCCAAAGGTTGGTCGAGCAAGATGGCGCGCAGCGTGCGGCGCATGTACTTGCCCGAGCGGGTTTCGGGGAACGCCGACACCACCAAAAAGTCTGACGGTACTGCGGTGGCGCCTTTTTCGGTGCGCACCAGGTTCTGTAGTCGCGCAAGATCCTCATCTGAGAGTTTGCGGCCTGCTGCGGCGACAAGGAATGCAACGGGGGTTTCACCTTTCTCGTCATGGGGGGCGCCCACTACGACCACGTTACCCACCGGGGAATCCTGTCGCAGTGTTTTATCGCGCAGGATCGCACCTTCGATTTCCTCGGTACCAATGCGGTGGCCCGACACGTTGATGACGTCATCAGAACGTCCGTGCAGCGTGAACGCGCCTTCATCACCTCGACGCGCGTAGTCACCCTGTGTGTAAGTCAGTTCGCCATCCCAACGCTTGAAGTACACCTCGGCGAAGCGGTCGATATCGCCCTGCCAGCCATCGGTGCCCAGCGCGTCACCCGCGCCCCAGAGTGTTCTTGCCAGATAAGGGTAAGGCTGCGTAATCACCAACTCGCCTTTCTCACCGGCTTCAGCCTCTCGCCACTGGCTCACGCTACCCGTGTCGCTGGTTTCTTCAACAATCCGAACCTGTGCCTGAATCCAGGGCAGTGGCCAGGTCTTGGCGTCCGCTTCCAGCGGCTTGAAGTCACCCCAGGGGCAAGAGAAGACGATGCCGCCGTGCTCGGTGGCCCAGTAGGAATTAATGTAGTGCGAGCAGATGTTCTCCATCGCGAACTTCTGCACGGCCGGTGACACCGGTTCTGCGCAGAACGTGCCGACTTTGAGTGTCGACATGTCGTAGCGAGACATTTCCTGCGCGCTCGCAGGATCGGTCATGACCGCCTTCAGGAAGGTGGAGCCCGCCTTGAACAGCGTGACCTGGTTGCGCTCGATAATGGACGCGAAACGACCTGCATGGGGGAAGAGGGGGGATCCTTCAGCAATGACCGTGGACATGCCGAACGCCAGTGGCGCGGCGATCAGGTACGACTGACCTGTAATCCAGCCCGGGTCACCAATAACGTATAGACAGTCATCCTGATTGGCGTTGAACACTGTCCGCATGGTGTGGGTGATGCCTGAAAGCCAGCCACCGTGAGTGTGAACCACGCCCTTGGGTTTGCCGGTGGAGCCAGAGGTGTAAATAATGAACAGCGGCCAGTCGGCTTCGACCGGCACCGCTGGCATGGCGGCGCCAACGGCCTTCCAGAACGCGTTGTCGTCCAAGCCATCCAGTGAGGCGCGATCTGCCACGCCTGCGTCCGCCAAAAATTCTGCTTCGACCCCAGCGACCAGATCATGCGACCAGCGGTCCCGGCTGTGCTCGACAATGTCATTACCCGTGTAGCGCACAACAATCACGTTGGTCACGGCGTGACTCACGCTGGCTAACTCGCTGGCCACAGTGGTGCGAAGTTCCGCAATAATTTCGGGGGCCGTGCCTCGCTCGCGCTCCAGCGCCAAACCCAGTTCGCGCATGACATCGGCGCGCTCGAGAGTGATCTCTCCGGCAACGGCCTCGGTCACCTGTGTCTCGAGTCGCTCCGCCACGTCGGCGGGCAGGCGGGACTTCAGTGTCTCAGACAGCGCCTGCAGCGCCGCGGGGCGAGGCACATAGTTGTCCAATGCGGGGTCGGTGTAGGTGCTTTTGTAGGGGACCACTTCGGCGTTGCGATAGCCACCATCAGCGGTAATCGCGACTTTTGCGCCGGCATCATGAATGCGGTCAGACAGCGTTTTCGCAGAGAAGCCGCCGAAAACGGGGGTGTAAATCACCCCAAGCCGCTGTGCGGCTAAAATGTAAAAAATCTGCTCGAGGATGTTGGGCAGGTTCAGCGCAATGCGGTCCCCGGCGCTGAGATCCAGGCTTTTGAGCACCCGCGCGCGCAGGGCAACTTCAACCAACAACTCCCGGTAAGAGAGGCGCTGCTCGAAAACTGGGCCGCCGCGCCCTTCATTTTTGGAGGGATCCCAGCGGTCACCTTCGAAGACGAGCGCCTGGTTTTTACCGCGGCCAGACAATACGTGACGGTCGAGAAGGTTGAAGCAGGCGTTGGTCTGCCCGTCGACAAACCAGCGATAGAAAGGTGCGGCTTTCGCGTCAAGCGCTGACGACCAAGGGGTCCAGCTCGCGTCAGCAGAGCCCTCTGCGCCGGATGCTGCATGCCAGCCCTGCCAAGCGTCGGCACCCGGTTGCGAGACCCACTGCTCACCGCCGGTGTCGTACCAATGCAGTTCTTTTGCAGCAATGGCTGCGTGATAACCGGCAGGATCGCTTACAGCTTGTGCACGCGCCTGATCTTCGTCTTGCTGGGTGCTCAGAATGCCCCAGTCTCCGTCGTGATGTGTCACAACGCCTCCTCTCTCTAGAAAGGCGGCGGCTCACAAGCCCCGGACAGAACCGGTCGCTTGCAGACGCGCACCCCAATGTGTTTCCGGCGATACGGCATGCCCGAAGCGACAGAGTCATCCCCAGAGTGGCCTTCTTTGCTCAAAGCAAGCGGCCTGTAGACACTGACATAGCGGTTACGCCAACTATTACCATCCGGATCACTTGTTTCCGGCTGCCGAAAACGCCAGTGGTATGCGGTGCCGAAATCATTGCGGTCTTTGGCATGGACGGGCGGTGAAACGCCGCCAGTTTGGCGGTTAAGAGGCGCTAAAAGCAGATTTCATGTGACGGCCCGCGAGCTCATCGCTATGCTCTCGCTTGCGCCGGTTTTCAGCGCGCTCAAGGAATAGGCGATGTCACCACGTAAAAGCCCGCTCGATAAGTATCTGGGCACGCTGGGTACCGGGACGGTGCAGTGGATCGGTGTGCGCCCTCGCAGGCGGGAACCGCTGCAATCGCTCACAGCGGTGCAGGCGGTCGCTGATCTTGGCCTTGAGGGAGATCACCGCATGTCCAAGACCCCCGGTTCGGGACGCCAGGTGACGCTGATTTCGCAGGAGTTCATCACCCAAATTGCCGCGCATCTGGGCGAAACAGAGCTCGACCCCGCTCGTTTGCGCCGGAACATTGTGGTGTCGGGGCTGAACCTCAATGCGTTGCGCAGGCAGCGGTTTTGGGTTGGTGAGGCGCTGCTGGAGGCAACGCAGCTCTGTCATCCGTGCGCGCGCATGGAGGCGGAATTGGGCCCCGGCGGTGTCATCGCCATGTTCGGGTATGGCGGACTCTGCGCCAAAGTCATCCAGAGTGGTGCGATTGAGTGCGGTGCCGCGGTACGGCTAGAGCAGGACTGATGGATATCGCCCAGCTATTCGCGGTCCCGGTCGACCAGGCGCTCCTGGTGGCGGCGTCGGTGGGTGTGGCCGCGCTGATCCGGGCTTTTACCGGTTTTGGGTTTGCCATGTTGGTGGTGCCGGCTTTCTCCTTTTTTCTCACGCCGGGCGATGCTGTGGTCCTCAGCTCGGTATTGGCCTTCCTGTTGGGTCTGCTGTCTTATCGTTCCTGGTGGGGTTTGTTCCCGGTCGCGCCGGCCAGGCCCATGGTCGCGGGTAGTGTTATCGGCACGGCGGTCGGGGTGTGGTTTCTGGCGTCGCTGTCCGTCGCCGAATTTCAGCTCTGGATCGGCGTCTCGGTCGTGATTGCCTCAGTCGTGCTGGCGCGCTTCGTCCCCAGTGAACGCAGCGCCTCACGTCCCGCAGCGCTGGCAACCGGTGTGGCTTCAGGTCTGATGAACGGCGCATTCGCTATTCCCGGGCCGCCCGTCATTCTCTATGTGGTGGCGACCCTCTCCGAACCGGCGAAGTCGAGGGCGTTTCTGATGATGTTCTTCTGTTGCTCGAGCGTCGTGTCGCTGGTCATGTTTGGTGCGGCGGGGCTGATTTCGCCACGACCTTTTCAGTTGTTGTGGGTTGCCCTGCCAGCCATGTGGTTGGGGAATCAGGCGGGTAACTGGGCTTTCGCTCGTTATGCCGGGGCGGCCTACCGACCCTTTGTCGTGGGACTCTGCATTCTGTTTGGCCTGTCGATCTCGGCCAAAGCGGTGATCTGGGGCTGATTACTGCTTCACGTTGTCACGGACAATGCGTGCTTTCTGCCTTTGCCAGTCGCGATCTTTTTGGCTCTCGCGTTTGTCGTGCTGCTTTTTGCCCTGAGCGAGTTCGATGCGGGCCTTGACTAAATGTCCTTTCCAATAGAGCGCTGTGCAGACACAGGTCTGGCCTTTTTGGGTGACCCCGGCATTGATCTTCGCCAGTTCTTTTTTGTGTAGCAGTAACTTCCGGGTGCGGGTCGGGTCGGTCACATAGTGGGTCGATACCGTTTCCAGCGGGGCAATATTGGCGCCCAACAAAAACGCCTCGCCATCTTTCATCAGCACATAGGAATCCGTGAGCTCTGCCTTGCCAGCTCTCAGTGCTTTGACTTCCCATCCTGCCAGCGATACACCTGCTTCAAATGATTCCAGCAGGTGGTAGTCGAAGCGTGCTCTTTTATTCTGGGCGATGGTATTGTCAGACGTCTTATTGCGTTTGGATTTCGCCATGAACCCATTATACGGGCGCCTGTGGGGCATCGCGTCGGTATTCTTCCGACCTGGCCCGTGGCGAAGTCTTGTGGGGTCTCACCGGCGTGCTGGATGACAACATTCCACAGCCCTGGCGGGCGAGAAGCACGCTGGTACTGACGCTGTCCTTGGTGGCGGCGGGCCTCGGTAACTTGCAGCGCTTCCCCTTTCTCATGGGGGAACATGGCGGCGGCGCGTTTTTTGTTAGCTATCTCATTGCCCTCTGTGTGCTCAGTGTGCCGGCACTGATTGCCGAGGTCGCCATTGGTAGTTTGGGACGGGGCTCCCCCGGGCTGGCGCTACATTGGGCTGCCAGTGTCGGCAATCTGGATTCCCGCTGGCGCCATTTGGGTGTGGTGCAAGCGCTGTTGGGATTGGTCTTCGCTGCCGTGGCGATGCTCACGACGGTTTGGTGCCTTCATTGCGTCATGGCGCTTTACTCGGGGCAGCTGGCTTCTGCTAGTGCGATCGACGTTGCGGCGGATTTTTTGGCTTTTGTCGATGATCGCCCTGCACAGTTCACACAATCCCTCATGCTGCTCGCGGCGGCGGGTGGCATCTCGGCGTTGGGCATCCGTTTTGGTATGGGATTTTTGGCCTGGGTGTGTCTGCCCGCGGTGGCGATTACGCTGCTCGGCGTATTGGATTTCACTTTTGTCTATGCCGATCTGCGACCTGTCCAGGATTTTCTGTTCTCGTATCAGACGGATGATTGGCAGATGAGCGCCTTCTGGCAGGCGCTGGGCGCCGCAGGGATCACGCTGGGTGCCGGCTTGGGCATCGGCATGGCGTTGGGAGCCCAGTCGCCGACCGGGCTCCCTTGGGGACGCTCGGTGCTGGCGGTTGCGGTGATCGATACCAGTTTCCTGGTGGTGACCGCCGTGATCGTCTCGGCACTGTTGCTCGAGTTGAATGTGTCCCCGGTCGATGGGTTAGCGGGGCTATTTATCGGTCTGCCCTATGCCTTTGCCAACCTCCCGCTGGGAGAGACCTACGGCGCGTTGTTTTTTGCCGCGACCGCGCTGCTCGCCTGGGGCGCGGCGGCGGTGTTGCTGGAGCCAACGGTCCTGCTTCTGGCTAATGAATGGCAGTTGGGTCGGGTTAGTGGCGCTGTGTTGGGGGCGACGTTGGTGGCGCTCATCATCGCAGCACTGCTCTTTGGCGGCACGCTACCTTTACTCAGCGTGGGCAGCTGGTCAATGCAGTGGCTGTTGCCCTGCAGTGTGTTGCTGACCGCGGGGTTTGTCGGGTGGTTAATGCCGCGACCCGTGTTGCGGGGCGAGTTGTACCGCGAACCCACCTGGTTGTTCCGCCTGTGGTGGTTTGTCCTGCGTTGGCTGGCGCCACCGGCGAGCCTATTGTGGTTGCTGCGAGCCGTATTCTAGCGGGTCGGCGTTCTCCAGCGTTGTTGGGTAAACTCACGATATGATGGTGATAGAGCGAAGCGCACTGCTGCCACACGCGGCCGAGCGGGTGTTTGACCTGGTGGCTGATATCGAACGTTACCCGGAGTTTCTGGAGGGTTGCGTGGGAGCGGAAATTCACGAGCGCGGCGAGGGGACCGTGACCGCCACGCTCCGCTTGTCCCGGGCTGGCATCAGTCATGGTTTCACCACCCGCAACACGATGACGCGGCCAGAAAAAATTGAATTGACGCTGGTAGACGGGCCCTTTGATTCGTTTTCCGGGCAATGGATGTTTCGCGCGCTGGGTGAGGCGGCCTGCAAGACCTCTTTACGACTTCACTTCGAATTGAGCAGTGGGCTCGCGAATGTGGCGGCGGGTAAATTATTCGACAAGGTGGCCCTCGATCTTGTTGACGCCGTGGTGCGGCGCGCGAACCAAGAGCTTGGAGCGACATTATGAGCGAGAGCATTTCGGTCGAGGTCGCCTACGCGCTGCCCGAGAAACAGCGGATCGTGAAGCTCGACGTGCCGCCGGGCACTACGGCGCTTGAAGCCGTGACGCTTAGCAAACTGGACGAAGTGTTCGACGAGCTGGTGGTCAGCCCTGACCTCAAGATCGGGGTGTGGGGTAAAGCGACAACGGCGGATCGCGTACTGGCGGCAGGGGAGCGCGTGGAGATCTATCGGCCGCTACTGGTCGATCCCAAAGAAGTGCGCAAGGCGCGTGCGGCCAAGGCCAAAGCGGCCCGGGCTGAGGGTGGTCAGGACGCTTCTGAGGCCTCGGACGCCGGCTCTTCAGATTGAGCGTCATCCCAGTTGGGGGCGTCTGGCCCCTCAACGCGCACTAATTCGTCTCCTTCAAACCAGAGGGTCAATTGCGTTTCAGACAGCAGTTCATTGCCGTTGCGCAGCAGATAGCGGTAGTCCCAGCGGTCCTCATGGAAGGAGTCTTCGATCAGCGGCGTACCCATGATGTAGCGCACCTGCCGACGATTGAGTCCCGGACGAAGCTGCTCCACCATCTCCTCGGTCACCACATTGCCCTGTTCGACATTGATGCGGTAGACGCCGGGAAAGCCGAAATTACTGCCGCAACCGACCAGGCCGGCCAGCAAACAGCCGACCGCGAGGGGCCGGATGAGTTTAATCACTAGCGACACATTTTCTTCCAAGGAGCAATCTGGACTGGCATGATACCGTCAAACTGCGCCTTCCGAGAACCTTTCAAACATGGCCTCACAAAACAGAGAGCTTAAAAAAGCGGGTCTAAAAGTCACCGCACCGAGGCTGAAAATCCTGGCCATGTTGAGTGAAGCCTCTGAGCAGGGGGATCACTTGAGCGCGGAAGATCTGTATCAACGTCTGCGCGATACCGGTGAAGACATCGGGCTGGCAACGGTCTACCGCGTGCTGACCCAGTTCGAAACCGCAGAAATGATCATCCGCCACAATTTCGAGGCGGGCTATTCGGTGTTTGAGATGGCGCCCGATGATCACCACGACCACATGGTGGATGTTGATACCAACGAGGTTATTGAGTTTATCGACGAAGAGATCGAGCGACGTCAGCACCTGATCGCGGAGCAGCATGGCTACGAGATGATCGATCACACCCTGGTGCTGCGCGTCCGCAAGAAAGACAGGGCTTAACTGCTCTCCAGCATTTCGCGGGCGTGCGCCAGCGTGCTGTCGGTCAGTTTCGATCCGCCAAGCATGCGCCCCACCTCCTCAATGCGGGACTCGTCATCCAGTAACGTCAGCTCGGAGTGCACGGCATCCTCGCCGGTTTTGGTCACCAAGAGATGCTGATGACCTTTCGCAGCGACCTGGGGCTGATGCGTGACCACCAGTACCTGACTGCGCTCTCCAAGGGTGCGCAGCAGGTCGCCCACCACCTCAGCAATGCCGCCGCCGATACCCACATCGACTTCGTCAAACACCATGGTGGGTGAGGTGGCCGTGTCAGCGGCGACAACCTGCAGGGCCAGACTGATACGAGAGAGCTCACCCCCAGAGGCTACTTTGTTGAGTGGGCCCGGAGTGGCACCCGGATTGGTGGCGATCAAAAACTCAATGTCCTCGGCGCCTCTCGGATCGGGGTTGTCATCTTTGAAGGGAATCAGTGCGATTTCGAAGATGCACTTGGTCATGGCCAGGTCGGTGAGCGTTGCCATGACGCGCTGTGCCAAGAGCACGGCGGCTTCCCTGCGCCGCTCCGACAGCGCTTTGGCGTGGGTACGCCACGCCAGCGCCGTATCACCCAGCGCCTCTTCGAGTGACGCTAACTGCTCGGTCCCGCCTGCCAGCGACTCGAGCTCCGCCTGTAGGGTTGCCAGCAGCTCATGGAGCGCGTCGGGCTGGACGCGATGCTTGCGTGCCAGATCGTGGAGGGCGCTCAGTCGCTCCTCCGCTGCTCTCAACCCTTCGGGGTCGAGTTCCACTGACGCAGCAAAACGCGCTGTCTCGGCCTGCGCCTCGTCGAGTTGAATCAGCGCTGATTGCAGCAGTTCGCGGAGATTGTCGGTTGCCGAGCCCGTCATGCGCTCGTCATTGGCAAGCTGCACGATTCGCGCGAGCTGATCGCGCTGTGCCTCGCATCCCGCTGCGATGTCATTGGCGCTATCGATAATGTAGGCGGCATTCGCCAACAATTTATGCTGCGCCTCGAGCGCCTCCAGTTCACCCGGCTGCGGACTCAGGACTTCCAGTTCTTCGATCTGATAGGTGAGCAGGGCTCTGCGTGCATCGGATTCCTCGGTCTGACCTGCTAGCCGAGCATACTCCTCCTGCAATACCCGCCAGCGTTGTGCGGTCTCGCTCACTTCAACGATCAGCGTTTCGGCACCGGCGTAGCTATCGAGCAGGCTGCGCTGAACCGGCCTCCTCAATAGCGATTGATGCGCATGCTGTGAATGGATATCCACAAGCAGCTGCCCGAGATCAGCGCAGTCAGAGAGCGTGGCAGGAGACCCGTTAATGTAGGCGCGTGACCGACCCTCGGCGGTGATGGTGCGGCGCAGGATGCAGTCCCCCGCAGACTCGAGATCACGCTCGGAGAGCCACACTTGGGCGCGGGTGTTATGACTCACATCAAAGCAGGCTGCGATGTCCGTGCGCGCGGCGCCGGGGCGGATAGCCCGGGAGTCCGCGCGATCGCCGATGCAGAGGCCCAACGCATCGAGCATGATTGATTTGCCCGCGCCCGTCTCACCGGTGATACAAGTCATGCCCGCATCGAGGTCGACCTCGAGCTGGTCGACGACGGCGTAATCTTGTATCGAGAGGTTGATCAGCATGGAAGGCATCGATGTGCTTTGCGTCAGTTATAGCGCAGACCGCCTCATGAGTGAACATCCGATATGGCGAATGAGGCCTGCGCGCACCATTGGCACTGGCCCTTGCAAAGATAATGGGTATTTCATGGGTCACCCAGTCCTTTTTTGCTGTCTAAGCCTGTGCTAAAACAGACAGCAGTTGCTGCCAGAGACCTTGCCGTTGGAAGCTCTTTCACCCCGTACGTCATCGCTATTAAAAACTCTCGTGGAGATACACATTCGCGAGGGGCAGCCAGTGGCTTCCAAGAACTTGCAGGGCGAGAGCGGCCTCTCGGTCAGTTCCGCAACCGTCCGTAACATCATGTCCGAATTGGAGGACCGCGGGTTTCTGGCCTCGCCACACACCTCCGCCGGGAGAGTGCCGACCGCACAGGGCTATCGGTTTTTTGTCGACAGCCTGCTGCAGGTGGGGCCCGTGGAGGAGGGCGCCGTCACGGCGTTGCATGCCGGGCTGGATCCCAACCGCAGTTCCGGGGAACTGGTGCAGACGGCGTCGAATCTGCTGGCACAGATTACTTATCAAACCGGCATCGTGACGGTGCCCAAGCCCGCAGCGAGCCAACTCCGACAGATCGAGTTTCTGCCGCTGTCAGGTGACCGAGTTCTCGTGATCCTTGTCATCAACGAACGTGAGGTGCAGAACCGCATCATCCAGATGCAGCGCCCCATGGACGAGGAGCAGCTTAAAGCGGCGGCTGAGCTCATTAACCAACGCTACGCGGGCAACGACCTCTCCGCGGTGAGGGAACACATTGTCCGCGAAATGTCGGAGGCCCGTGCCCGCATCGATCACTACCTCGAGGCTGCACTAGAACTTGCCAATGCGGCCATCGAGACGGAGCAACAGTCCGAAAATGTCGTGGTTGCGGGTGAGGCGAGTCTGCTGAATCAGGCATCACCCGAGGACATGCAGAAGCTGCGGGAGCTCTTTGATGCCTTCGAGCGCAAGCGGGATCTGCTCGAGCTGATGGAGCGCTGCTCCCGCGCGGACGGGATTCAGATCTTTATCGGTGAAGAGGCCGGTTTTGATGTGTTCGGTGACTTCAGCGTCATTACGGCCCCCTACGCACAGGGCTCCCAATCGCTAGGCGTGCTGGGTGTCATCGGACCCACCCGGATGGCCTATGAGAGAGTGATCCCGATTGTAGATATCACCGCCCGGATGCTGAGCGCGGCCCTGTCACGTTAGACGAGCGCGGACTCGCTACTCTCTGGTTGCAGCTCCCGTATTGATATCTCCGGCATTTGACTGTTCGGATGCATTGTTCTCATGCATTGACCCGCAGTTCGTCACGCCGAGGCTCCCCAAAACCGGAACCTAGGGCACCTCTGGGTTGATCACACTGGCTCAAGTGGTCAGGTGTTGATCACTTCTGGTGCTCCAGTCGCAGGCTGGTGTCGTAAAGACCGCAACGAAAACCCCTGTCACCCCTTGAAAACGGGCTGTGGCACCCCACATCTCACCTCATAGCGGTGGTTAGGGACCCATTTTCCCGTGGGAGCAAGGCCCCGATGGCAAGCAAATAGTCAGTAAAAGATTGGAGAGCGCCCATGGCGGAAGAGAAATCCGAGGAGCAGACAGCGGCTGAAGAGGCTGCTGTCGATGTCGAGCAGGCTGATGGCGCGGTGACGGAAGCCCTAGCGGAAGCAGACTCAGACAACGAGGCTGACCTCGATGGCGAGCCTGAAGCACCGGTTGATCTTGAGGCAGAGCTCGAGGCCGCAAAGGATGCTGCGCTCAGGGCGCAAGCTGATGCGATGAATGTGCAGCGGCGTGCCGACCAGGAAATTGAGAAGGCGCGCAAATTCGCCTTGGAGCGCTTTTGCGGCGACTTGCTCAGTGTGGTCGACAACCTCGAGCGCGCCCTGGAGTCCAGTGGTGATGAGCAGGGCAGCGCAGCTCTGGCAGAGGGCGTGGAATTGACGCGCAAAGGCTTTATGGATGTGCTGGCCAAGTACGGCGTCGAGACGGTCGACCCTCAAGGGGAGCCGTTTGATCCGGAGACTGCTCAGGCGATGAGCATGGTGGAACAGCCCGACGTCGAACCTAATTCGGTGGTCGCAGTGATGCAGAAAGGTTATCTGCTGAACGGGCGTCTGCTGCGCCCGGCAATGGTGATGGTGTCCAAAGCCCCCAGCGGAGAATGAATTAACGCGTTATGGGTGCGGCGGTACTTGAATTCACGACGACCGTCCCCATATCAAGAAACAAGAAAGCATGCCGGCCCGGAGTCGCCGGCCGATAGGAGAAACAGACATGGGTAAGATCATAGGCATCGACCTGGGTACCACCAACAGTTGTGTATCCGTTTTGGAAGGCGGCAAGCCTCGCGTCATTGAAAATGCCGAGGGTGGTCGCACGACACCGTCTATCGTCGCCTACACCGACGATAATGAAATTCTGGTGGGTCAGTCTGCCAAGCGGCAGGCGGTCACCAATCCAACGAACACGCTGTTCGCTGTGAAGCGGTTGATTGGCCGTCGCTTTGAAGATGATGTGGTGCAAAAGGACATCAAAATGGTGCCCTACCAGATCGTCAAGGCAGACAGCGGCGACGCCTGGGTGCAGGTGAACGACGACAAGATGGCGCCACCGCAGGTGTCGGCCGAAGTCCTTCGCAAGATGAAGAAGACCGCCGAGGAGTACCTTGGTGAAGCGGTGACCGAGGCGGTGATTACGGTTCCTGCCTACTTTAATGACTCCCAGCGACAGGCGACCAAAGACGCTGGCCGCATTGCGGGCCTAGAGGTCAAGCGCATCATCAACGAGCCCACCGCCGCAGCACTCGCTTACGGCATGGACAAGGCTGAGGGTGACCGCACGGTGGCGGTATATGACCTCGGTGGCGGCACCTTCGATATCTCGATTATCGAAATCGCAGAAGTCGATGGCGAGCACCAGTTTGAAGTGCTGGCCACTAACGGCGATACGTTCCTCGGTGGTGAGGACTTTGACCTGCGACTGATCGAGTTCCTCGCGGATGAGTTCAAGAAAGAGAACAGCATCGATTTGCATAACGATCCGCTGGCCCTGCAGCGCCTGAAGGAAGCTGCAGAGAAAGCCAAGATCGAGCTGTCGAGCTCGCAGCAGACAGAAGTCAACCTGCCTTACATCACGGCGGACGCCACAGGGCCCAAGCACCTGGTGGTCAAGCTGAGTCGCTCCAAGTTGGAGTCGCTGGTGGAGGATCTGGTCAAGCGCTCACTCGAGCCCGTGAAGGTCGCGCTGGATGACGCCGGCCTGTCACCTTCTGAGGTGCAGGATGTGATTCTGGTTGGCGGGCAGACCCGCATGCCGATGGTGCAGCAGGCGGTGGCCGATTTCTTCGGCAAGGAAGCGCGCAAGGATGTGAACCCCGATGAGGCCGTAGCAATGGGCGCCTCGATTCAGGGTGCGGTACTCGCAGGTGATGTGAAGGACGTACTGCTGCTCGACGTGACACCGCTGACACTGGGTATCGAAACCATGGGTGGTGTCGCGACACCGCTTATCGAGAAGAACACCACGATTCCGACCAAGAAATCGCAGGTTTTCTCAACGGCTGAGGACAACCAGACAGCAGTGACGATCCATGTGGTGCAGGGTGAGCGCAAGCAGGCGACACAGAATAAGTCACTGGGGCGTTTTGATCTCGCCGACATTCCGCCCTCGCCACGCGGTATGCCGCAGATTGAGGTGACTTTTGACCTCGATGCCAACGGCATTCTGAATGTGTCGGCCAAGGACAAAGCGACCGGTAAAGAGCAGTCGATTCGCATCACTGCCTCGGGCGGTCTCTCAGATGATGAGATCGACCAAATGGTGCAGGATGCCGAGGCCAATGCCGAGGCGGACAAGAAGTTCGAAGAGCTCGTGGCTGCGCGCAATACGGCTGATGGTATGGTGCACGCCGCACGCAAGACCCTGGAAGAGGCGGGCGAGCACGCTACCGATGACGAGCGCGCTGCCATCGAAGCCGCTATCACCGAGGTAGAGGGTACGATCCAGGGGGATGATGCCGCCGCGATGGAGGCTGCCACGACCAAGCTGACCGAAGCGACGGGAGGCGTGGCGCAGAAGATGTATGCGGCGCAGCAGGCTGAAGGTGCGGCCGCCGGAGCCGAGGGTGCTGAAGCCCAGTCGGAAGAGGCGGATCAGGGCGATGTTGTTGATGCCGAGTTTGAGGAAGTTAAAGAAGACAAGCGCGCATAACGTCGATCAAGCAAAACAGAGCGCGCTCAGGCGATGCTCTGAAACGCTTCCCTGATGGGAGGCGAACCTGGCGCGGGTCATGGCTATCACCATGTCACCCGCGTCCGTTTTTAAAGAGGGAGCGAGGCGCTCGAGAGAGCTCGCGCCGAAATTATGTCGAAACGCGACTACTACGACGTGCTGGGGGTGGATCGATCCGCTTCCGAGCCGGATATCAAGAAGGCTTATCGCCGCATTGCCATGAAGTATCACCCGGATCGCAATCCGGATGATGCGGACGCAGATGCCAAGTTCAAAGAGGCGACTGAGGCCTACGAGATCTTATCCGATGGCGAGAAGCGCGGCGCCTATGATCAGTTTGGGCATGCCGGTGTCGACCCCTCTATGGGGGGCGGCGGATTCCAGGGTGGCAGCTTCTCGGATATTTTTGGCGATGTGTTCGGCGATATTTTCGGCGGTGGTGGTGGACGTCGGCAGGGCCCGCAGCGCGGGTCGGATCTGCGCTATACCCTTGAAGTCTCGCTGGAAGAGGCCGTTCGAGGCTCTACTGCAGAAATTCGAGTGCCGTCTTTGCAACACTGTGAACCTTGCGACGGCAGCGGCGCCAAGCCGGGCAGTAGCCCGGTCACCTGCGGCAGTTGCGGTGGTTCGGGCCAGGTCCGCACCCAGCAGGGTTTTTTCCAGGTACAGCAGACCTGCCCCAAATGCCGGGGTCGGGGTCAAACCATTTCTGATCCTTGCATCGAGTGCCGCGGCCAGGGGCTGGTAGAAAAAACCAAAACCCTGTCGGTGAAAGTGCCGCCGGGCGTTGATACCGGTGATCGTATTCGCTTGAGTGGCGAGGGTGAGGCCGGGCCTGCAGGAGGCCCGCCCGGCGACCTGTTTGTTCAGATCGCGGTGCGCCAGCATCCGCTCTTTGAGCGCGACGGGCGGCATCTTTACTGCGAAGTGCCCATCAGTTTTGCCGACGCCGCGCTGGGCGGTGAGTTGGAGGTGCCCACGCTGGACGGGCGCGTCAAGTTGAAGATCCCCTCAGAGACCCAGACGGGCAAGATGTTTCGACTGCGGGGTAAGGGCGTGAAGCCGGTGCGAGGAGGACCCGTTGGGGATCTCTTGTGTCGCGCGGTGGTGGAGACGCCGGTGAATCTCACCAAGGAACAGCGTACTCTCCTCGAGGAGTTTCGCGGCGCCCTGGAAGAGGGCGGCGAGCAGCAGTCCCCGCGCCAGAGTAGCTGGTTTGAAGGGGTCAAAAACTTCTTTGATGGAATGACTGGATGACAGTGCGGATTGGCATCACAGGGGCTGCAGGTCGTATGGGCCGCATGTTGGCGGAGGCGATCGCGGCGAGCGATGCGCCTGCCCGGCTGACCGCGGCGATCGAGCGACCGGAGTCGACGCTGTTGGGCGCCGATATGGGTGAACTGCTGGGCGGTGAAGCGTCTGGCGTCGTCATTAGCCCGGATTTGGCGACAGTCGCTGATCAGATCGATGTCCTGATCGATTTTACGGTGCCGGAATCTACGCTGGCGCAGGCGGCGATCTGCGCAGAGCGCAATCTGCCCATGGTGGTCGGTACGACCGGCTTCTCCGATGAGCAAGCCCAGGCACTCGCCACCGCGACTGCTGGCGTGTCTTTCTGTCAGGCGTCAAACTTTGCACCGGGCGTGAATCTCACTTTCAAATTGGCCGAAGCGGCGGCCAAGGCGCTGGGCGACAGCGTCGATATCGAGATTGTCGAAGCGCATCACCGTCACAAGATCGACGCACCGTCGGGCACGGCGCTCAGTTTGGGCGAAGTCGTGGCCAAGGCGTTGGGGCGGGATCTTTCCCAAGTCGCGCTTTATGGCCGCGAGGGCAGAACCGGCGCGCGGGATCGCGACACGATTGGGTTCAGCACGATCCGCGCCGGTGACATTGTCGGTGACCACACCATCATTTTTGCGAGTGAAGGCGAGCGGCTGGAGATCACCCACCGCGCCAGCTCGAGAATGGCTTTTGCACACGGTGCCGTGCAGGCGGCCTGTTGGCTGGTCGGTCAACCCGTGGGCCGATACGACATGCAGGACGTGTTGGCTGATCAGGAATCCACTTTATGAATGCGTCTGCGCACATTGTCGAGGTCGATGAGAGCAATGCCCAGCAGTTACTGGTCGACGAATCCATGACGCGCCCGGTAGTCGTCGACTTCTGGGCTGACTGGTGCGGCCCCTGTAAACAGCTGATGCCAATACTCGAGAAGCTGGCCGATGAATATCAGGGTGCTTTTCTGCTGGCCAAGGTCAACGCGGATGAGCAGCAAATGTTGGCGCAGCAATTAGGCGTGCGCTCTCTGCCGACGGTGATGGTTATCAAAGAGGGGCAGCCCATCGATGGCTTCTCTGGCGCACAGCCCGAGTCCGCCGTGCGCGAGATGCTCGATAAGCACTTACCCTCCCCACAAGCCGATGCGCTGGTAGAGGCGGAACGGTTGTTGGCGGAGGGTGATATTCCCGCCGCGCTGGCGCTTTACCGCAGTGCCTGGGAGGAATCCGGCAAGAAACTGGACCTGACCCTCGCCTATGCAGGGGCGCTAGTGACCGCCAACCGGCTGGATGATGCCGAAGCACTGCTGCAAGACATTCGCCTTGCGGATCAGGACGCACGCTACGAGCAGTTGTTGGCGCAGATTCAGCTGGGTCGCGAGGCGGCGCGATCTCCCGAAGTGGAGGCCTTGGAGGCGGCCATGGCGGCCAACCCCGACGATCACGCGACCCGCATACAGCTGGCTGTTCAGCTCAGTCAGGCAGCCCAATACCGCGATGCGCTGGAGCATCTGCTGAGCGTGCTGCGCGCTGACAAGGATTTTAACGACGGAGAGGCCCGCAAGGTCTTTCTGGATACGTTGGCGACCATTGGCAAGGGCGACCCGCTGGCGGCGGAGTATCAGCGCAAACTGTTCTCGGTGATGTATTAATTCATTGCGTTGCTGAGCCACTGACGGGCCGAGCCGTCAAGTCATCGACATTGATGGTTTGACGACAGCGACGCTTTGACATTGATGATTTGACATTGACGATTTGAATAGTGGCGATTCGGGCCTATTGGCAGGGTTGCAATACCCCCCTAAGTTGCCTACATTCCCCTTATTCAGAAAACATACTCAAGATTCAAAAACAGCTTGATCGGCTTTCGCTGATTGGGCGCCGTCTGCCGCGAGGTAATCCATGGATACTGCATATTCACCCGAAGATCTGGCTTTTCGCGACGAAGTTCGCGGGTTTTTCGACGAGGCCTATACACCTGAACTCCAGGCGCGTCTGCGCTCTCCCGAATACAAAACCGCCATCGAAGACTGGCAGCGCAAGCTCTACGACAAGGGCTGGGTCGCGCCCAACTGGCCGGCCGAGTACGGCGGGACGGGCTGGACCGCCACGCAAAAGTACATCTACGAAACCGAGCGTTCCTTGGCGGGCATCCCCAATGTCGTGCCTTTTGGTCTCGTGATGGTGGCCAACGTCATCATGGCCTACGGCACCGATGAGCAAAAAGAGTACTTCTTGCCCCGTATTCTGAAGAGTGAAGACTGGTGGTGTCAGGGCTACTCGGAGCCGGGTTCCGGCTCGGATCTCGCGAGCCTCAAGACCAAGGCCGAGCGAGATGGTGATGACTTCATTATTAACGGCGCCAAAATCTGGACGACTTACGCCCAGTACGCGGACTGGATCTTCTGTCTGGTACGCACCGATAACTCGGGCAAGAAGCAGGAAGGCATCACCTTCATCCTGATCGATATGAAGAGCGAGGGGATCAAGGTCAACCCGATCATCTCGATCGACAACCATCACAGCCTCAATGAGGTCGAGTTCAACAATGTCCGCGTACCCGCCAAGAATGTGGTGGGCGAGATCGGTAAGGGGTGGACAGTCGCCAAGGCATTGCTCGCCCACGAGCGCACGGGTATTGCCGGCGTTGCTGACGTGAAGCGCGCTGTGCGTGTGATCAAAGAGGTCGCAGCCAAGGAAGAAAACGGCGGTCAGCGGTTGATGGATGACCCCGGTTTCCAGCAGCGCCTCGCCGACATCGAGGTGGAGCTGATGGCGCTCGAGTTCACCGAGTTGCGCACCTTGGCCACGCAGGCCGCGGGCGGTTTCCCGGGACCGGAGTCGTCGCTCCTGAAGATCAAGGGCACTGAGCTCCAGCAGGCCACTCAAGAGTTGCTGATGGAGATTGCGGCCTACTATCAGGGCGTGTTGCCTGTTGATCTGGATCCCGACGCGCTGGGCCACGAATTTGCCACGGAGGCGCGCCGCAATTACATGTATGGCCGCGCAGCCACGATTTACGGCGGCTCCAACGAGGTGCAGAAAAACATCATCGCCAAGTACGTACTCGGTCTTGAGTAAGGGGGGCCTTCACCATGAATTTTGATTTTTCCGAAGAGCAGCAAATGGTCCGCGACTCGATCGCGCGCTTTGTTCAGGACGATTACGACTGGGATACCCGTAAGGCCATCGTCGCCTCCGATCAAGGCATGAGCCGGGATAACTGGCAGCTCTTCGCCGAATTGGGATGGCTATCGATCCCCTTCGCCGAGGAGCACGGTGGTTTTGGCGGCAACATCGTCGATCTGTCAGTGGTGATGGAAGAGCTGGGTAAGGGCCTGGTGGTCGAACCCTATTTCCCCACCGTGGTGCTGTTTGGCGGGCTGATCAAGCGCGCCGGCAGTGAGGCGCAACAATCCGAATGGCTGCCCCGAATCATTGGTGGCGAGGTATTGGGCGCGTTTGCTTACGTTGAGCGCCAAAGCCGCTTTGCGCTGCATGATTGCCAGACCACCGCTACGAAATCGGGCGACGGCTATGTCCTGAATGGTGAAAAGGTGGTGGTATTCAATGGCGAGCAGGCCGACCACCTAGTTGTTCTGGCTCGCACAGCTGGAGATCAGTCAGACAACGACGGCTTATCGCTGTTCATTGTCGACGCGGCAGCTGCCGGCGTCGATAAAATGAGCTACGCGATGATGGACGGTCAGCGCGTGGCCAATATCACGTTCAAGGACGTCTCGGTGAATGCCGATGCGCTGCTGGGCGAGGAGGGCGGTGCCCTGTCAGTGGTCGATGCGCTGACCGACGAGGCGATCATTGCACTCGCCGCAGAGGCCGTGGGCATTATGGGTGTGCTGAACGCCAAGACCCTTGAGTACACCAAGACCCGCGAGCAATTTGGCGTGGCGATTGGTTCCTATCAGGCACTGCAGCACCGTATGGTGGACACCATGATGGCCTATGAGCAGAGCAAGTCGCTGTTGTTCAAGGCGCTCTGTGAGTACAAGCAAGATCCGGCGATGGCGGCTGAAACCGTTCATGCGCTGAAGGTACTGATCGATCGCAATGGCAAACACGTGTTTGGTGAGGCAATTCAGATGCACGGCGGTATGGGCATGACCGATGAGTTGGATATCGGGCACTACGCCAAGCGCCTGATGATGATTAATACCACCTTCGGTGATGCTACCTATCACCGCAACCGCTACATCGAGACTGCCTACGCGGCCTGATCGTGGAGCTGCGAGACAAGGTTGTTGTCGTCACAGGCGGTGCCAGTGGTATCGGCATGGGCCTGTGCCGTCGTTTTCGTGAGGAGCAGGTGCGCGGCCTGGTGATCGCGGACTTAAACGGTGAAGCGGCGAGCGCCCTGGCGAATGAGCTCGGTGCAAAAAGCGTCCAGCTCGATGTGCGTGACGAGTCGGCCATCGCGGCGCTGGTGGCCGAAACTGAATCCGAGTTCGGACAGATCGATCTCTTTTGTTCCAATGCCGGCGTGCTGGATCTCGACGGGGACGACTACTGGGCCTCATCAAGTGCCAACGAGGTGTGGCAACGCAACTGGGAGATCCATGTCATGGCCCATATCTATGCGGCCAGGGCATGCCTGCCCTCAATGATCGAGCGGGGTGAAGGGTACTTTCTGCATACTGTGTCTGCTGCAGGGCTCTTAACCCAGCCCTACACCGCTGCCTATGCCACCACCAAGCATGCGGCGATCGGTTTTGCGGAATCCTTGGCAATCACCCACGGGGACGACGGCATCAAGGTGAGCTGTCTGTGTCCGCAGGGAGTGGATACCGCCATGCTCGGCGGCACAGACGGCGGCGCCGCCGGACTCGATGGCATTCTGAGTCCTGCCCAGGTGGCCGAGGCCGTGGTTCAGGGACTGAAGGAAGAGTCATTTTTGATTCTGCCCCACGAGCAGGTGGCGCAATACCATCTGAACAAAGCGCAAAACTATGACCGCTGGATTGGCGGCATGCGGAAATTGCGCCGGAGCATGCCCCCACCTACACTGCCCTGACCATTTCCCAAGGGTCTCCAGTGGACAAACAGCAACGCTTCGCCCGGGTCATCCTGAACGGTTTCTACGCCTATTTCGCGGAGTTCGAAAATATCACGCTGGCCGCGCGCACTCGTTTCGAGCGGGCGGAGTGGTCGGGCATGCAGGACATCTCGAGCCGACGTATCGATATCTACAAAGAGACGGTCATGGAGACCCTCGACGTGGCGCGCCACATCGCCGGGGACCAGATTGAAGACCTGACCTTTTGGGCCGGCACCCGCAACCTCTATGCCGAATTGGTGCAGGGGATGACCAATTTCGAGATCGCCGAGACCTTCTACAACTCTATTTTTAATTCCCACTTTGGGCACCGCTCGATTCGCAATGAGTACGCCTTCGTATTTTCTCCTCAGGGCGATGTACCACCCGTCGACATGGGCCGGGTGGTCAATCATTACCCGATCGGGGGCGACCTCGGTCAGGCATTCAGGCAACTCCTCGAAGATTATGCCTTTAACATCCCCTACGAGGACCTTGCTCGGGACGTCGATAGCATTACCTCGGCGATAGACCGCCATCTCGCTCCCCGGTATCACGTCACCCACCCTGACATCGAGTTGCAGGTACTGGAACACCACTTTTTTAGGAACAAGGCGAGTTCCATCGTCGGGCGTCTTCTTGCGGCGGGGGAGCAAATGCCTTTTGTGTTGCCCCTGTTGCACAATGACTCGGAGGAGGCACCCGCTGTTTATGTAGACGCGTTTCTCTTTGGTCCGGACCAGGTCAGCCTGTTGTTCTCCTTTACCCGTAGCTATTTCATGGTCGACGCGTCGATTCCGTCCCAGTACGTGCTGTTTCTCCAGCAGTTGATGCCCAAGAAAGAGATTTCAGAGATTTATAGTTCGATTGGCCACTTCCGCCACGGAAAAACCTACTTTTATCGGACCTCGACCCGCCACATTCGCTCGACCGAGGATCAGTTTATTGTCGCGCCGGGCATCAAAGGCATGGTGATGGCCGTATTCACGCTGCCCTCCTACGAGTATGTGTTCAAGATCATCAAGGATCGCTTCACACCGCCCAAGGAAGTGACCCATCAGATCGTGAAAGACAAATACCATCTGGTGAAACGTTGGGACCGTGCGGGTCGCATGGCCGACACCCAGGAATTCAACAATCTGGTCTTTGACGCCAGCCGCTTTTCTGATGAGTTGATGGAGGAGCTTTACGCAACCTGTCCCTCCCAGCTCCGTATTAATGGTCGCGCACTGATTATCAAACACTGCTACGTCGAGCGACGCATGAATCCGCTCAATCTGTATTTGCAGGAAGCCTCTGACGATGAGGTGAATGAGGTCATGAACGACTATGGCAACGCCATTAAACAGCTGGCGGCGGCGAACATCTTCCCCGGCGATATGCTGCTAAAGAACTTTGGCGTGACCCGCCATGGGCGGGTGGTATTTTACGACTACGACGAAATTGAGCCGCTGCTCGACTGCAACTTCCGGCGCATACCACCGCCGCGGGATGAGCTGGACGAGATGTCAGACAAACCCTGGTATTCGGTAGGCCCCAAGGATATTTTTCCCGAAGAGTTCCGGCTGTTCTTCTCCGGGAACGCAAGGGCCCGCGCCGCGTTTGATGCACAGCACGCAGACCTTTACGACGCGGATTACTGGATCGGACAGCAAGAACAGCTTCGCGACGGCGTCGTTGAAGATTTTTATCCCTATCCACGGCGAGTGCGTTTCTCGCAAAGACAGCAGGTGGCGTAATCATGGCCTCTCTTTATCTCATCCGGCATGGCCAGGCGTCTTTCGGCAGCGCCAATTACGATCAGCTCTCGACGCTCGGGCAGCGTCAGGCGGACGTATCGGGTCGCTTTTTTGCTGACATCGGGCTTCACTTTGGCCAGGCGGTCAGCGGCGACTTGTCGCGGCAGCAGGAAACCGGGCAGCGCGTGTTGGGCAGCCAACCGGAGCCCGCAGATCTCAGGATTGATCCGCGTCTGAATGAGGTCGACAACGAGGGCCAGATAGCCGCCTTGCTGCCGATACTGTGTGAGCAGGACGCGGCCTTTGCCGAGCGCGTGAAAGCGGGCCGCAGCGACAGTAAGCAGTACCAGAAAGTGATTCAGGCGGTATTCAACGCCTGGGTGTCTCCAGACTGCCCGCAACTCGATAACACGGCGTCGTGGCCGGACTATCTCGCGGGTGTTCGGGGCGCCTTGGAAGAGGCGATGGAGCAAGCCGAGAGCGGGAGTGATACCGCCATTTTTACCTCGGGCGGCACGATTGCCACGGCGGTGAGCTGGGTATTGGGTGTGTCCCACGACCAGATTTACGGATTTTATGAGCCCGTCTTCAATTGCTCGATCACGCGGCTCATTTTTTCCCGCGGCAGAGTTTCACTGTCGAACTTCAATGACACCGCGCACCTTCAACTGCTGAGTCAGCAGTTGGGGGAGACGTTGGTCACCTACCGCTAAGGCGCGGCGTGACCGACATCTGGTTGGTGCGTCACGGAGAGGCTGCCGCATCGTTTGATCAGGATACAGATCCGCCATTGTCTGACCTTGGTCGAGAGCAGGCCGCACAGTCAGCGGAGCACTTGTCGCGATGCGTGCCCGATGACGCACGGCTACTGACCAGCCCCAAACTGCGCGCCATACAGACCGGCGAGCCCTTTGCGGCGTTGCGCGAGAGCCCTCTCGATGTTGATCGCCGCTTCATTGAGTTGCCCTCGCCGGGGGCGCTCAACGAGCGCAAAGAATGGATTCAGTGGGTGCTAAAAGGTCAATGGAGTGAACTACCCGAATCGGTTCAAGACTGGCAGCGTGATATCGTCGCGACGATTCAGGCGCTGCAAGCGCCGACCGTCATCTTCTCTCATTTTCTGGTGATCAATACCGTGGCGGCGCACATAAGCGGCGAGGATGCGGTGCTTCAGTGCTTACCTGCCAACGGGTCGGTGCATCGCCTTCGCGTGGAAGAGGGCAACTGGCAGTGGGTCGAGCGGGGCGAGATGCTCAAGAGCGTTGTGAATTAACGTCGTTTGATTCGCATCAATGACTCTTGGGCGGTTGAAGCGAGCAGGGTGCCATCCTGTGACCATAAAAACCCGCGACTGAAACCTCGGCCGCCACCGGCTCTGGGCGTGTCGCAGTCATACAGTACCCAGTCGTCCATTTTGCCCGGGTGATGAAACCAGATCGCGTGATCCAAGCTGGCCGCCATGAAGTGCTTGATCGGGTTGCCGTACGGGTGCGGGTAGAACACCGTGCTCAGTAGTGAGTAGTCAGAGATCATGACCAGCGCCGCTTGATGCGTTGCGCGATCGTCGGGCAGCGGGCCCACAGCGCGGAACCAGGAGCGCCCCAGCGGCGGCTGCTCCTCAGCGAGGTACTCCGTCACACGCTGTCGCTCGATCTGATACAGCTCGATCAGGTTGGGGTCACCCGGCTTGGTGGTGAATCCCCGAAAGCCTGACAGGTCATCCGCTTCAGAGTGGGGCGTCGGGACTTCCGGCATCGTGAAGCAGTGGCTCACCCCTTCTTCTTCGCAGTGGTAGCTGATTGAGGTATTGAAAATGGCTTCGCCTTCTTGGCGCGCGACCACGCGGCGGGTAGAAAATGAGCGCCCGTCCCGGATGGGATCGACTTCAAAATCAATCGGTATCGAGGGGTCCCCTGCGCGGAGGAAGTAGGCGTGGAGGCTGTGGGCATTGAGTTCAGGTCCCACGGTCTGGTTGGCGGCCATCAAACACTGGGCGACGACCTGCCCGCCAAAGATCCGTTGCTGTGGCATGAGGCTATCGCCGACAAAGGCGAACGCATCAGTTTGGCGCGGCGAGATGTGCTCGAGCACTTCGGTAAAGCAGGTCACGGAAAATCCTTACTGGAGACGTGTGGGCGAGGCCAGCCCCGAAAAGAATACGGAGAAGTACTCGCCTGCACTGTGGTTGATGTCGTCGATAGACTGCCAGGCATCTAGATCCATGGCGGCGTTCAGTGCCCCCGTCAGCAGTTGGATCACGATCGCTGGGGGAATATCCCGGAATTCATGCGCCTCGGCCGCCTGCGCGATATAGTTTTGCAGCGTGGCGTGAACTGAAGCCAATCGGCCCAGCAGGCGCTGACGCACCTCGGGTGGCAGGGCGGTGATGGCGTTGAAGTGCACCAGCGGGCCCTGATCAGAATTTTGCAGCACAAAGATATGCCGGCAGGCTGCTTCGAGCTTCGCCGCAGGGGGTGCTTGCAGTCGCTCGATGCGCGCGACGGCCTGCTCTAGCTGATCCAGTGTGTAGTCAAAACACTGGGTCAACAGCGCTTCTTTGTTGGCAAAGTGGTAATAGAAAGCGCCCTTTGACACCTGCAGTTGCTCGGCAATTTCATCAAGGGACGTCCCGCTAAAGCCTTTTTGGTTAAAGCAGCGGGTGCCTGCCTTGAGGAACGCCTCCTGCTTGAGGCGATTCTGTGCCTCGCGATCAAAGGCTTCATCCTCAGCAGGGAGTGGCGGTATGGTTGCCACGTCGCTGCTTGCCGCCCGCTCGGGCGATGACAGGAGCCCATGGGTGAGCAGATCGCGCAATACATCCACGACACCGCGCGCCTGCTCGCGGGGCATTTCATAGAGCCAGTAAAAAGACCAGTCCAGCGCACCGACGATGGCGCGAATGGTGATCACCGGGTTGCAGGGCCGGATCTGTCCCGCCTCGATTCCCCGGTTCAGTAGATCAATCAGCCGTCTCAGCAGCCGGCGATACTCCTCCTCGAGTACCTCGCGATGCTCAGCCTTCAGCGAGGCCACCTCGAGGGGGGCGGCATAAAAATCACCCTCGCCGTCGAGGGAGCGCAGCGTTGTATTGATCTGGCTCTCCAAAAACGCCATCAAACACTCGGTGGCGCCTTCATGAGCCGCCTCGGCCCGGTCGAGTTGGTCGTGGGCTTGCCGCATGTTGGCGTCATAGCATTGGTAGATCAGATCTTCTTTGGTCGCAACGTAGTAATAGAGGCTGGTTTTGGTGAGCCCCAGTCGGCTGGCCACATCGGCCAGAGTAGTGGAGCGTGCCCCCTTGGTATTGAACAGTTTCGCTGCACAGGACAGCACCGCCGCGCGTTTGGTCTCGCGTTGCAGGCCACGACTGAAGGGAGAGCGATTGGCGGGGGTCGAGGTGTCCAAAATAGCCCTGAGTAACGCAGGCCGCGCACGGCCCATTCTCAAAATTCGATAATTTGAACTTTAAGTATTTTTACTGACCCTGTCCATGTGAATCCTCAATGCTTCCTGTAAGAACCGGTCAAAAATTCTTTGAATTAGCGAGCTGTAACGGATAGCGCGTTGCCCTTGCTCTGGGCCTTATCGATCGTCTATGCCACACTCCGCAACCCGATTTTGCCCCGACAAGGCGGTTTCGTGACCGACACGATTTCTTTTTCAGAAGCGCAGGGCATCGCCACGCTGTGCTTCGACAACCCTTCGCGCCGCAACGCGCTGGGCGCAATGGAGCTCGATGCGATCGAGGTTGCGCTGGCCTCTCTGTCAGCTGACACCAGAGCGTTGCTGATTACTTCCTCGGACGACCGCATTTTCTGCGCGGGTGCAGATCTGTCGCAAATTCTCGATGGCACGCTTAACGGCGATCGATTCCAGTCAGTGACCAATCAGGTTGCTGAGCTACCAATCCCGACTATCGCGGTACTCACGGGTAATGTCTTTGGCGGTGGCGCGGAGTTGGCACTGAGCTGTGACTTTCGACTCGCCCGGGAGGGCATCGTGTTGCGTATCCCTGCTGCCGCGATCGGGTTGTGCTATCCCGTTGAGGGCATTGAGCGCCTCACTAGACGCCTCGGCCCCGTACTCGCGCGCAGGGTGCTGGTAGCGGCTGAGACCTTCAGTGCTGAGCAGATGCTCTCTCTCAATATGGTGAATGCAGTGCATCCCGCGGAGGCATTACGTGCAGCGGCTGAGGGGTATGCGCAATCGCTACTGGCGCTGGCGCCGATGGCCGTGGCCAGCATGCTCGAGATTATTCGCCAGTTGGAGGCGGGTGCCCTGGACCGGGATCAGGCCCACGCCTTGGCCGAGGCCTGCAGCGACTCCGAGGATGTGCAGGAAGGCATTACGGCTCAGCGAGAGAAGCGCGCGCCGCGCTTCAATAATCGGTGATCCAGATGCCATTGCGGCGACTATGCTAGGGTTTAGGAAGATTCAGGCGTTCCAATTTTTATGTCCATAGCCCAGGAAAAACTCGAGCAGATTCGCGCTCAGGTCCAGTCGCACCTCGATGGCCGACAGTCGACCGAGCTGACCGCGGCGAGAAAAGCCGCGCTCGAATCGACGATTCGCGGACATTTAAAGGCCCACGATGCGGTGATTGTGGCGCATTACTATACGGCGCCCGAAATTCAGGCGCTGGCTGAAGCAACCGGTGGCTGTGTATCCGACTCCCTGGAGATGGCGCGTTTTGGCAGAGATCATCCGGCGGAGACCCTCATAGTTGCCGGCGTCAGGTTTATGGGGGAGACGGCCAAAATCCTGACGCCGGGCAAGCGTGTGCTCATGCCGACGCTGGAGGCCACCTGCTCCCTCGATGAGGGCTGTCCAATCGATGAGTTTTCCGCGTTCTGCGACGCGCACCCCGATCGCGAGGTGGTGGTCTACGCCAACACCTCAGCGGCGGTCAAAGCCCGGGCGGATTGGGTGGTGACGTCGAGCATTGCGCTGGACGTTGCCGAGCATCTCGCCGAGCAGAACAAGGCCATTATCTGGGCGCCGGATCGACACCTCGGGGACTACGTGCAGCGTGAGTCGGGAGCCGACGTCTTGTTGTGGGACGGCGCCTGCATCGTGCACGAGGAATTCAAAGCGCGGGGTATCCGTGATCTCAAGCAGGTCCATCCGGAGGCTGCGGTTCTGGTGCACCCCGAATCGCCTGCTGCTGTGATCGAATTGGCGGATCACGTCGGGTCGACTACGCAAATTATCCGCGCCGCCTGCGAGATGCCGCAGCAGACATTCATTGTGGCGACGGATCAGGGGATCTTTTACAAACTCCAGCAATTGGCTCCCGACAAGACCTTCATCATTGCGCCCACGGCGGGGCAGGGGGCCACCTGCCGGAGCTGCGCCAACTGTCCCTGGATGGCGATGAATGATCTGGAAGCGATGGCGGCAGTGTTCGATCGCGGTGATAACGAAATCGAGGTGCCAGAGACCTTGGCGGCGCAGGCCATGAAGCCGCTGGAGCGCATGCTGGCCTTCGCCGAGAGCCTTAAGCCATAGCGCTCACGCCAGGCCTCAGCCCGTGTCCATTTCAGCGCGCATATCCTGAATGTCTCTGAGTCGCTCGTTGATCAGCGATGAGGTGGTGAAGTCGTTGCCGACCAGATTTGAGGCATAGCTAAGCTGTCGCTCGGCCGCGTCCAGTGCGTTGACCAAAATGAAGTATTCAGCCCTGGAGCGATGTAGCCCCACGATATTGCCGGCCAATCCCTGAACCTCCGCCAGCAAGTACCACAGCCCGGGATCGTTGCTCACCCGGCGGGACTGTTCGATGAGCACTGCCTCGGCCAGATGAGGGGAGCCAGCTTGGTGCAGCGCGTTGGCGTAGGACATGGTGAGCGGGTGATTGCCGGGTGAGAGGTCAAGGCGTCGTTCCAGCGTCGCGACTGCCCGGCTCGTATTGCCCCTAGCCAGATCAATATCGGCATCCGCAATGACGTACTCGATGCGATCACTGTTGCCCGACCAGATGCTGTCTAGCGCCAGTGCCGCCTCATCGGCGCGCCCCGCAGCTGTGAGCGCCAGCACCAGACCATAGGTGGTGGCCTTCCGGGACAGCGACTCCCCTTCCAACGCCGAGCGGAAATTCGCAACCGCTTCCTCAGGGGTTTGCGCAGCCTGAACGGCGACCCGGGCGCGCATAAGCTGGTAGTCGAGGCTGACCGCGCGAATGCGCTTCGGATACTGCATTGCCCGAGCCCGGGTATCAGAAATACGTTTTTCAGAGAGGGGGTGGGTGCGGAGAAATTCGGGGATGCGGTCGCCCTGACTGTAGCGGGTGGCGGCATACATACGCTCGAACATCTGCGGCGCCGCGTAGGGGTCCATGCCTGCGTTGTACAACGTGCGCAGTCCCACCCGGTCCGCTTCCGCTTCATTGGCGCGGCTGTAACGCAGTTGCGCATCCTGTGCGAGCCCCTGCGCGGTCGTCATGGCTGCGAGACCCGCGTCGGTGCCGACGGTGGCGGCCAGCAGCACACCGGCCAACAGTCCCGCCAATTGCATCGGGCCCTGCTCCTGCGCGAGTTCCATGCGACGGGAGAAGTGGCGTTGGCTGAGGTGCGCGATTTCGTGCGCCATGACCGTTGCGAACTCGTCCTCGGTTTCAGCGTACTGGAACAAGCCGCTGTGCACACCGATCACGCCGCCCGGTACCGCGAAGGCGTTGATCGTCGGGTTGTCGACGATCACCAGCTCAATGCGGCGGTCCTGAAGTTCACTGTGCTGCACCAGCTCGAAAACCAGATTTTCCAAATAGCTGTGCATCAGCGGATCGTTGAGCAGGGGTGCCTGCCCCCGGAAGCTCCGCAGCCACATGCGACCTAATTGATATTCGTAGTCTGCAGAGAACAAACTGGTACTGGATTCGCCCAGGTTGGGGATCTTGAGATCCTCGGTCACGGCCCGGCTACCTGGAGACAGCAGTACGCCGCAGATCAGGAGTAGGCAGATCAGGCTGGGAAAGACCCGGTGCAACGGGGTGGGTAGGCGGCGGTGCATGGCCGCACTCTAGCTTACTTGGGCTGTCGCCGGGAGCTTGAAGCGAGTGTGAAAATTCATGCCGGAACCCCCCCTGAAGCAATAAGCGATATACTGCCCGCCCCCTGACGATCGGGTCTCTGTCCATGCCGAATCACACCCCACCCGCCGAGTCGGTCGACGCGCGGGGGGAGCGATGCCCCATGCCGCTGCTGATGGCCAAGCGAGCGCTCAGTGCACTGCCTTCCGGCGCGGTATTGGAGGTGTTATCGACCGATGCGGGCTCGGAGCGGGACTTTGAGAGTTTTGCGCGTTTGGCGGGTCATGTCGTGGAGTGTGAGCGGTTGGCCGATGACGTGCTGAAGCTGACTATCACCAAGGCCTGAACCAAGGAGTCGCAGCGTGAAAGAAGTTCTGACGAGGTGGTACCAGCGTTATCTGAGCGAGGAAGAGGCCGTTATTCTGCTCGTGATGTTGACGGTGGCCTTTGCCGTCATGCTGTTTTTCGGCGACATTCTCGCGCCGGTGCTGGTGGCGGTCATTCTGGCTTACTTGATGCAGGGCGTTGCCAATGTCCTGAGGCAGCGGGGCTTGCCCGGAGAGTTGAGTGTCGCGTTTTCCACATTACTCTTTCTTGGTGGTTTTTTTGCCGTGCTGTTCGGCCTGGCGCCGCTAGTCTGGCGACAGCTCGTGGCGCTGGTGCGCGAAGCCCCGGCGATTATCGAGGCATGGCGCAAGGTGCTGGTAACGCTCCCGGAGGAGTACCCGGTCTTTTTTACCCAGCAGCAAGTCAACGAGCTCACGGCTGTGATTCAGGCCGAGATGGCGTCGGTGGGGCAGCTGCTGGTGACCAAGGGTCTGAGCTCGATTCCGAGTGTGTTGGCGGCCATCGTTTACCTGATCCTGATTCCTTTAATGGTGTTTTTCTTCCTCAAGGACCGTGAGCAGTTGACCGGTTGGTTCGCCAGTTTCTTGCCCGCCAAGAGGCCGCTGCTCGAGCGGATTTGGGCAGAGTTGAATCTGCAATTCGCCAACTATGCGCGGGGCAAGGGCATTGAGGTGTTGATCGTTGGCGGCGCGTCCTACGTGGTCTTTGCGATATTCTCTTTGAATTACGCGGCGCTGCTGGGTTTGCTGGTCGGTTTCTCGGTGATCGTGCCCTACATTGGCGCCGCATTAGTGACCATTCCCGTGGTCGTCGTCGCTTATTTTCAATTTGGTGTGACGCCAGATTTTTACTGGGTCGTCGGTGCGTATCTGCTGATACAGGTGCTCGATGGCAACGTGCTGGTGCCACTCCTCTTTTCCGAGGCGGTCAATTTGCATCCGGTCGCGATTGTGATTGCGGTCTTATTCTTCGGTGGGCTGTGGGGGTTGTGGGGCGTCTTTTTCGCTATACCTCTGGCAACGTTGGTCAATGCCATTCTGTCAGCGTGGCCATCCAGCGACTCGCTCGCTGTTTCCTCATGAATTAACCAAGAGATCCTTATCGATGAGTACATCATTCATGGACGTGTCTACTCTCTATTTGGTACGAATATTCGCGAGCATCCCAGCGGTCTGTGCTTCACGGTGTCACCGACTGTGCGGCGCGCTGCTGCTGGGCACTGCGCTGGTCGCCTGTGACCAGTCGGCCTATACACCGGAGACTGCTGAGCCTGCAGTCGTGGTGAGCCCCAACGATGATCGGGCATACGATCTGATCGAGCTGGCAAATGGGCTTGAAGTCATGCTGGTGTCGGATCCGACCGCAGAAAAATCGGCGGCCGCTTTGAGTGTCGGTTTGGGGGCGGCCTCAGACCCCGAGGATTATCCCGGGATGGCCCACTATCTTGAGCACATGCTGTTCATGGGGTCCACACAGTTCCCCGAGCCCGACGGCTTTATGGCCTTCACCGCGGAGCACGGCGGCATGACCAATGCTTACACCGGCCTCGACATCACCAATTACATGATGATGGTCGAGAACGACGCCTTGCCCGAGGCGTTGGACCGTTTCTCGAGTTTTTTCATCGATCCATTGCTGGACCCGACCTATATCGACAAAGAGAAGAACGCGGTGAATGCCGAGTGGTCGATGCGCCGCGAGCAAGACTTCCGCATTATCTACCGGCTGGCGCGTCAGCTATTGGGCGATCACCCTGCCAACCGTTTCCAGATTGGCAATCTTGAGTCCCTCGCCGATAAAACCGAGGGCGGACTCCATGCCGCCACGGTGGCGTTTTTCGAGCAGTATTACAGCGCCAATCTGATGAAAGCATCGCTCATCGGCAACCTGCCGCTGCCCGCATTGCAGGCACTCGCTGAGACCCACTTTGGCGAGATCCCCAACAAGCAGGCAGTGCGGCCTGAGATGTCGGCGGCGATCGATTTTGCAGAAGTCGGTGCCAAGCGCGTGCGCTATGCGCCCCAGGATGACACCCGCGAGCTCCGGCTCGATTTCATCATCGATAACAACAGTGACCTTTACGACACCAAGCCCAGCGAGTACCTGTCCTACATTCTGGGCTCTGAAATGCCCGACACACCGGCGGTGCGACTCCGGGATCTGGGTTGGGCCAGCGCGTTGATCGTGAGCGCAGACCCCGCGCGCTACGGAAACTATGGGCTGTTTACCTTCTCAGTGCAGTTGACGCCCGAGGGCTTGGCGCACCGGGACGACATTACCGCCATGCTGCTGGGGTATCTCGACATGCTGCGTGAGCAGGGTGTTGATGACCGCTACGCCGAGGAGTTCGGCACGTCGCTTGCGAATCGGTTTCGTTTTCTCGAAAAGATGGATGACTTCAGCTACGCCCATGAGCTGACCCGGGCGATGCAAACCTACCCCGCGCAATATGCCATCGAGGCCCCGTATCGTTTTACCGGGTTCGACCGCGAGGCGGTGGAGGCAGTGTTGTCACAGCTGGTGCCAGAGCGGCTCCATGTCTGGGCAATCGACCAGGCGCAGGAGGTGTCAGAAAGCCTTTATTTTTATGAGGGCCAATATGCGGTTGAGCCGCTGGCCGTGCCCGATGCGCAGATATTGAAAGCCCAGACGGCCGAGTATCAGCTCGCGCTACCGGCACAAAACCGCTTGCTGCCCGAGCAGTTTGAACTCGCGAATACCACCAGTGAGCCCAGAGAGATCATCAATGAGCCGGGTCTCAGTGTCTGGCTGCAGGGCAGTGAGGCCTTTGCCGATCTGCCGCGAGGTTATGCACAGGTGTATTTGAATTCGCCGCTTCGCCAGCAGGAGGTAGAGGCAGCGGTCATGATGGTGCTGTGGTCAGACTTATACGGCCTGCAGCAGACGGCGTTGATCAACGAGGCCAGCATCGCAGGGATGGGCCTTAGCCTCGGCCTCGATGAGGGCCTGCGCCTCTCGATCTCCGGTTTTACGGATAAACAGCCGGAACTGCTGACCGCGGCGCTGGCGGGGCTCCGGGTCGACCCGGATCAGCAGGCGCTGGACCAGGCAATTGATCGCTTTGTCCGCGGACTCGAGAATCGCAAGCGAGAACTCCCCTTCAGGCAGCTGGGCAGGACTCTGTCCAGCCTGACCCGCACTGGCTTTTATGATGAGGCCTCTTTACTCGATGCGGTGGCCAAGGTCACACCGGCGCACTTCAATGCCTTCGTTGAGCGCGTTCTGGATTCGGCGCTGGTCCGTGTGTATTTGTTTGGCAACTACGATGAAGCGTTTGCCAACGATCTGGCGCAAACCCTGCGGGAAGCGCTACCCGAGGAGCGAGCGGGTGCGACTGAGTACGCGCGTGAGCGCGTGTATGCACCGGTACCGGGGCAGACACTGGTTAAAAACACGGATTTGCCCGTTGAAGATTTGGGCATGATGTTGCTCTATGCAGCGCCCGAGGCGACGGTGGCCAACGAGGCAACAGGTCGGGTGTTGGCGCGGCACCTGAGGAACCGGGCTTTCGACACCCTGCGTACCGAGGAGCAGCTGGGTTACGCAGCCGGCGGCCTCACCACCACATTGCAGGATCACCCAATGATCGGCTTTTACATTCAGACGCCGGTGAAAGGGCCGGTCGCCATGCTTGAACGGTTTGAGGCGTTCGCAGGCGAATATGCGCTCATGCTCGACGAGCTGACTGAAGAACAGTTTGCCAATCTGAAGTCGGGTGTGCTCACCCAACTGACCGAGCCGCCAACTAACCTCTCTGATGAGGCGGGGTCATTTATCGGGGATTGGAACCGTGAGCGTTATGATTTTGTGAGCCGTGCTGAGATGATCGCTGCGGTGGAGGCGGTGTCGCTGGATACCATGCGGGACTACTATCGCGCGACGGTATTGTCGAGCGAACCCAGCCGTATCTTGATTCAGATGCGCGGTGAGCGCTGGCAGACCGAGCCTTTCGCCACGATCGAGGGAGCGACAGTGATTGACAGTGTCGAGGCCTTCCACGAGCAGATGCCGCTGCAGCCGCTCGACTGAACCCACTGAGCCGGAGTAGAACATGGGGATTACACTCTCCGACTGTTACAACACCGCGCAGTTTCGACGACTGGCCAAGGCCCGGTTGCCAGGCCCGATCTTCCATTACATCGACGGTGCCGCCGATGACGAAGTCACGTACCGGCGTAATACCGAGGCCTACGAGACCTGCGATCTGGTGCCCAACGTGTTGGCGGGGGTCGAACACATCGACCTGTCGACAACCGTCATGGGGATCCCCATGGACATGCCCCTGTTTCTCTCGCCGACCGCGTTGCAGCGACTGTTTCACCATGAGGGAGAACGCGCGGTGGGCCGCGCAGCGGAGGCCTTCAACACGCTGTTCGGTATCTCCTCTCTGGCCACGGTAGGGATCGAGGAGATCGGCGAGACGATTCGCACTCCCAAGATCTTTCAACTCTACTATCACAAGGACAAGGCGCTCACCTGGGGCATGATCGATCGCTGCCGCGAGGCAGGCTTTGATGCACTGGCGCTGACTGTCGACACCATCGTTGGCGGCAATCGCGAGCGCGATCTCTGGACGGGCTTCACCTCGCCGCCGCGACTCACCCCCTCCAGCCTGGTGAGTTTCGCCACGCATCCCAGCTGGACGCTGAATTACCTGCTCAGGGAGCCGTTTGAGCTCTCTAACCTGAAGGACCATATTCCCGAGGGCTCCAACGTCAGCATCTCGGTATCCGACTACTTCTCCACCATGCTAGACCAGACCATGGACTGGGACGCCGCCGCAGAAGTGCGGGAGCGTTGGGGCAAAGCCTTTTGTTTAAAGGGGATCATGTCGGTGGAAGATGCCAAAAGGGCGGTCGAGATCGGGGCGGATGCCATTATGGTATCTAATCATGGCGGTCGCCAGCTCGATGGCAGCCGCTCCCCCTTTGATCAGCTGGCGGAGATTGTTGACGCTGTGGGTGATCACATCGATGTGATCTGTGATGGAGGCATACAGCGGGGTACCCATGTCCTGAAGGCCCTTTCTGTTGGCGCGAAGGCGTGCTCTGGTGGCCGTTGGTATCTTTATGCGCTGGCTGGCGCC
>CBFHIW010000002.1:0-92714 GCA_965656065.1 Luminiphilus sp.
CCATATCTGCAAACAGCGCGCCTGTCCCGAGCAATTCGCGGATTGCTCCCAGTAACACCAATACGGCGCCGAAGCCTACGCCCATGATGAAGCCATCATAGAGCGCAGCAGGGACCGCGTTTTTCCGAGCAAAGGCATCGGCCCGGCCCAGAATGATGCAGTTGGTCGTGATGAGCGGCAGGAAAATGCCGAGAATCTGATAGAGCTCGTAACTGTAGGCCTGCATCAGCAGCTCGGTGACGGTGACCGCCGCGGCGATGATCATCACAAATACCGGGAGCCGGATGGTGTCAGATACCACAGAGCGAATCAGCGACACGGTGGTATTGGAGACCACGAGCACGAACAGTGTCGCCGCCGCCAGTCCCAGGGCGTTCACAGTAGAAGCGGTGACCGCAAGCAGCGGGCATAGACCTAATAACTGGACCAGGGCGGGGTTGTTCTTCCATAGCCCGTTCAGCGTCAGTTGGCGATAAGAGGTGCTGCTCATGCGGAGTCCGCTTCCGTTTCAAAAAGGGTTGCCGCGTTCAGAGTAGCGTATTCGAGTGCCCGGCGCGTGGCGAGGATGACGGCGCGGGGCGTCACCGTTGCGCCCGTAAATTGATCGAACACGCCGCCTTCTTTTTCCACATTCCAGCCGCTCAGTGCAGGGTTGACGAGGCTACGCTCGTTAAAATCCAGTATCCAGTCGGATTTGCGAAGATCGACCTTGTCACCGAGGCCGGGCGTCTCGCGGTGCGCGACTACGCGCACCCCTGCCACCGAGCCATCCCGGCGCACACCCACCAGCGCGCGGATATCACCGCTGTACCCGTCCCGGGCGGTGGCGGGCAGGATCACGCCAACGACGGTATTCCCCTGTCTCACCCGATAACCCTGACGGCGCTCTCTGATGCCCAGTAACGCCGTCTCTGCGGCGACCTCAAACACGTCATCGACGATTTCGTTGTCATGGGTGTCGGGCGGAAAAATCTCCAGCAGTTGCTGTGCTTCAGCGCGCCGCACCTCAAAGTCGATTTGTGCCTTGGTGCCGAGGTAGGTCCAGCCAATAGCAATAGAAGTGATCGCGGCAAAAACGGCAAGTACCGTACCGCTCAGACCAATCGACGCCAGCCATTTCATGATTCGCGATTCCCGGTGCCATACACCGTGGGCTGGGTGTAGTGATCGATAAAGGGCGCACAGAAATTCAGGATCAGCACCGCAAACGCAACGGCATCGGGGTAATTACCTAATGTGCGAATGAGATAAATCAAAACGCCAATCAGCGCGCCAAATATCAGCCGGCCCTTGTTCGAGACGGCAGAACTGACGGGGTCAGTAATGATAAAGAATGCGGCAAACATGGTGGCGCCGCTAAACAGATGGAACAGGGCGCTGCCGCCGCTCTGGGAGCTGCCGCCGTCGTAACCCATGAGCGCGCAGAGAGCGAGCGCGAAAAGCATCGCGACCGGTGCATGCCAGGTAAACACCCGCCGATAAAGTAGCCACGCGCCACCCAATAGAAAGGCGAGGTTGGCCTCGAACCAGCCAATACCGCCCCAGCCAGTGAGTTCGGGGCTGCTGGTGAGCAGATCGTCAAACAGCAGTCCGGTGTTCTGCCGGAGTAAGTCGAGCGGTGTGGCGGCGGTGACCGCGTCGATCGTGGTCGGTGCAAAAAGGTGACGGAAGGTGTCCACAAGGCCCGGCACCTCCACCAGACCTCTTGGAGAAGCCCATGCACTCATCTGTACCGGGAAGGAGATCAAGAGCACCACGTAGCCCACCATGGCGGGGTTGAAGGGGTTGTAGCCCAAACCGCCAAAGACTTGCTTGCCGAGCAGCACCGACGTCAACACGCCGATAATAATCAGCCACCAGGGGGCGTAGGGCGGCAGCGCAATACAGAGTAGCGTCGACGTCACGAGCACGCTGAGATCGCCCACAGCGACTTTGGGGTCGCGACCGCGCAGCGCGACAATAGCGTACTCGCACCCGATGGCAATCAGGCCGCCAAAAACGATATTCACCAGCGTGCCGGGTCCAAAGTAAGCGGTCAGCACGACGACCCCGGGCAACGTGGCCAGCAGGACATCCCGCATGACGGCGGATACCCGGCTCTGTCCTGAGGCGTGCGGCGAGGTGACCTTGAGTAGACTCAAGGCGCCTGCTCCGCTTTACGTGCCTTGGCGCGCTCAATCGCGGCCTGAATGGGATCAGCGCCGTCTTCTGCGGCTTTAATCTGTGCCGCAGCCTTGCGGGCCGCGCGTTTGGCTTCTCTTTCGGCGGCCTCGGTTTCCAGCCGCACTTGCCGCGCTTCGAATCGTTCCCGTGAGTTATCCGAGCGCCGCTTCTCTTGCTCGCTGTCGCGAATCTGGCCCTTGGCGGCGCGGTAGTACTGCACCAGTGGGATCTGACTTGGGCAGACATAGGCGCAGGCGCCACATTCAATGCAGTCAAACAGGCGGTGCTCTGCCAGCTGCTCCTGATCTTTGGCCCGCGCATACCAATAGAGTTGCTGGGGTAGCAGCGATGCAGGACAGGCCTCCGCACAGTGGCCGCAGCGGATGCAGGGTTTTGCAGGCTCGGGTAGTGGCAGTTCCGCCAGGGTGGGGGCGAGCAGGCAATTAGTGATTTTGGTAATCGGTGCGTTCAGATCCGACACCGCAAACCCCATCATCGGGCCCCCGTGGATGATGCGCTGCTGGGGCGCGGCATTGAGGCCCGCGTGAGTGAGGAGCGCCGAAATCGGCGTGCCGAGGCAAGCGATCACATTCTGCGGTGAAGCCAACGCTTCACCAGTCAGCGTGACAATGCGATGCGTCAGCGGCACCCCATCAATGATGGCCCGCTTGGCGGCGACCGCCGTGCCTGGATTCACGCAAACCAGGCCGATATCCGCCGGGATCCCGCCTGACGGGACCTGTTGGCCAGTCAGGATTTCGATGATCTGCTTCTCGCCACCTGAGGGGTACTTGGTGGGGAAGGTGGCCAACTCGATCTCAGCGCCCGATCGCGCAATCGCAGCTTCGACACTTGCGATGGCATCGGGCTTATTGTCTTCAATGCCGATCAGGATCGACTCCGCCGAGACGATATGCGCCAGAATTTGCGCACCTTCGATCAGTTCGTCTGCCTGGGACTGCATCAGCGTGTCATCGGCCGTGATATAGGGTTCACACTCGGTGCCGTTGATCAGGAGCGTCTCTATCGGTCGCGTGGGTCCGGGATTGAGTTTTACGGCGGTGGGAAATCCTGCTCCGCCCATGCCCGCAATGCCGGCGGAGCGCACTTTTTCCACCAGTGCGGCGGCGTCCAGCGCTCGCCAGTCGGTGATACCGGTAAACGACAGCCACTCATCCTGATCATCGGTCTCGATCACAATGCATTGATCCTGAAGTCCGGAGGCGTGGGCAATGGGGCGCGCTTCGATCGCTGTCACGGTGCCAGAGGTCGGCGCATGCACCGGTACGCTCACGACACCCTGTGCCTCGGCAATCGTTTGCCCCCCTAATACGCGGTCTCCCACAGTCACGATCGGTAACGCCGGCACGCCCAGATGCTGGCGCAAGGGTAGTACCAACAGAGCTGGTATGGGTGCTGGCTCCAGTTCCCCCGGGCGCGACAACGCTTTGCGCTCGGGCGGATGGATCCCACCGTGAATATCGTGGATCTGTCTCATGCGGCGTCCCGCGCTCTGGCATCGGTCGCAATCACGTGGAAACGCGGCGCTCTATCCTCGGGTAGCGGCCAGTGCCAGAAGCCGATGCCTTCCTTGCGTGGAATCAGGTCAATGCAGTCGACGGGGCAGGGTTCTATACAGAGGTCGCACCCGGTGCATTCGTCCGCAATCACCGTATGCATGGCCTTGGCGGCACCGAGAATGGCATCTACCGGGCAGGCCTGAATGCATTTCGTGCAGCCAATGCATTCATCCTCGCGGATCCAAGCCACCACCGGCTCTTTCTCCACGCCGTGCTCAGCGTCCAGCGGCTGGGGCTCGATGTCCAGCAGATCGGCCAGCGCCTGAATGGTCTCTTCACCACCGGGTGGGCACTTGTTGATGGCATCGCCATCGGCGATCGCCTCTGAATAGGGTCGGCACCCCGGATAACCACACTGGCCGCACTGCGTTTGAGGCAACAGCGCATTGATCTGATCGCTGATGGGGTTGCCCTCAACCCGGAACCGAATGGCGGCAAAGCCCAGCACCGCACCGAATATGGCGCCGAGGCCCAGCAACGCGCTGAGTGCAGCCAGAAGCGGTTGATCGCTGAGTAGGGCCAGCATCAGATCAACCCCGCAAAGCCCATGAAGGCGAGGGAGGCGAGACCCGCGGTGATCATGCCAATGGCTGCGCCCTGAAAGGGTTCGGGTACGTCGGCGACCGCCAGTCTTTCCCGCATGGCGGCGAATAGCACCAGCACCAACGAGAACCCGAGTGCCGCACCCAGGCCATAGAACAGTGACTCAACAAAATTATGCGCCTGATTGATATTCAGTAACGCCACACCCAGCACCGCGCAGTTGGTAGTAATCAGCGGCAAAAATACGCCGAGCACCCGATGGAGCAAGGGACTGGTTTTACGCACCACCATCTCGGTGAACTGCACCACCACGGCGATCACCAGAATGAAGCTGATGGTGCGCAAATAGGCGAGGTCGAGGGGGACGAGCAGGTAGTTATAGGTCAGATAGCTGCAAACCGACGCGAGCGTCAGGACAAAGGTGGTCGCAACCGACATGCCCATGGCGGTCTCGAGTTTGTTGGACACACCCATGAACGGGCACAGCCCCAAAAACTGCACCAACACGAAGTTGTTGACCAAGACCGCGCCCACCAAAAGCAGCGCGATATCACCCAGCATGTCATCCCCCTGCGGCGGACTGAAATCGACTCAAAACCGCAATAGTAAGCAATATATCAGGTGTCTGGCAGGAAGTATGTGGCGTCTCAGGCGCCGCCTTTGCTGGCCTCGACCATCGCCGTCACCACGTCGGCATCGACCCGCTGGAGTAGTGGCTCAAACGGGGCGAGTTCATGTGCCATCAGCGGCGCATCAAGGGCCGCCCAGTCGAGGGAACACCGCAGGAAAGCCTCTGATTTCTCGACCATCTTGGGCAATACGGGCTTCAAATAAGTCGCCAGCACGCGAAACAGATTGATACCAACAGAGCAGACTGCCTGCACTTCATCCTCAAGGGCCTCATCCTTGGCCATCACCCAGGGCTTTTTGTCATCAATGTATTGATTGGCCCGGTCGGCAAGCGCGATGATCTCGCGCATCGCGCGATTGAACTCCCGCGCCTCATAGAGCGCGGCAATCTCGTCGCCGGCGTCAATAAAGGACTGCACCAGTTCCGGCTCGGCGCAGGTGTCACTCATCTGATTGTCGAACTTCTTGCGCAGGAAACCCGCACAGCGACTGGCGATGTTGACGACCTTGCCGATGAGATCCGAATTGACGCGTTGCACGAAATCATCGAGGTTGAGGTCAATATCGTCGACGCCACCCGAGAGCTTGGCCGCAAAGTAGTAGCGCAGATATTCGGGATCGAGGTGCTCAAGATAGGTCTCGGCCAGAATGAAGGTGCCCCGGCTCTTGGACATCTTGACCCCGTTCACCGTCAGAAAACCGTGAGCATAGACAGCCGTCGGCTGCCTCAACTCGGCGGCGTCGAGCATGGCGGGCCAGAACAGGCCGTGGAAGTTGACGATGTCTTTGCCGATGAAGTGGTACAGCTCGGTGTCGCCTCCGGGCAGCCAGTAGGCGTCAAAGTCATCGCCCTGCTCGCGGCACAGCACTTCGTGGCTGGCCATGTAGCCGATCGGTGCGTCGAGCCAGACATAAAAGTACTTCTCGGGGTATCCGGGGATCTCGAAACCAAAGTAGGGGGCATCGCGACTGATGTCCCAATCCTGCAGCCCGGCCTCGAGCCATTCTTTCAGTTTGTTGGCAATTGGGGGCTGCAATTGACCGCTGTTGATCCAGTCAGTCAGCAAGCCTTCGAAGTGGCCCAGCTGGAAAAACAGGTGGCTCGAGTCTTTATCAACGGGTGCGGCGCCCGAGAGTGCGGAGACCGGGTCAATCAGGTCGGCCGGGGAGTAGGTGGCACCGCAGGCCTCGCAGTTGTCACCGTACTGATCCGGGGCTTTGCACTTTGGACACGTGCCTTTGATGAATCGATCCGCAAGGAACAGGCCTTTCTCGGGGTCGAACGCCTGGGTGATGTCCCGCACGGCGATGTGTCCGCCCGCCTCCAGTCGTTTGAAAATCGTCTCGGACCAGCGCTGATTTTCAGGTGAATGGGTGGAATGGTATTGATCGAATTGGATCAGGAAGCCCGCCGAGTCTCGCTCGTGCTGGGCCTGAATTGCGGCGATATGCGCTTCCGGCGTGCGGTTGGCGGCTTCTGCCGAGAGCATAATGGCGGTGCCGTGGGCGTCGTCAGCGCACACATAGCGACAGTGGTGACCGCGAGATCGCTGAAAGCGCACCCAGATATCGGTTTGCGCTTGCTCGAGCATGTGTCCGAGGTGCAGGGGCGCGTTGGCATAAGGTAATGCCGACGTCACCAGTATGTTTCTCGGGGTGGTACTCATGGGGCGCGGGATCCGGCGTGAAACGGCGCGCAGTCTACCGGATTTTCGGTCTTTTCGCTGTGGCGGGTGATCGGAAGGTGGGGCCGGCGCGGTATACTTACCCGATAGCTTTGAACAAGGATAAAAGTGGTGTCATCACCCCACCACGTGGTCGCTGTGGCTTCAGGAAAAGGCGGCGTCGGCAAGTCGACGGTCACCGCCAATCTGGCCGCTGCCCTCAGACAGCAAGGGCTGTCTGTTGGCTTGCTGGATGCCGATATCTATGGTCCGAGTCAGCAACTCATGTTGGGCGTCTCTGACAACGTCACCCCCGACCAGCAGGACGGCGAGTTCCTCCTGCCGGTGGAAGCGCATGGATTGAAAACCATGTCGATGGGCTACCTGAGCTCTGCCAAAACACCGATGGTGTGGCGTGGGCCGATGGCCAGCTCGGCAATGGCGCAACTTCTCGAAAAAACCCTGTGGGGCGATCTCGACGTCTTACTGGTTGATATGCCGCCGGGCACGGGGGATATCCAGCTGACCCTGGCACAGCGCGCGACGCTCGCTGGTGCCGTGATCGTCACCACGCCACAGGACATCGCGCTCCTCGATGCGCGCAAGGGCATTGAGATGTTTCAAAAAGTGGAAGTTCCGGTGCTGGGCTTGATTGAGAATATGGCAGCCCATGTCTGTACCGAGTGCGGACACGTGGAGCCCCTCTTCGGTGAGGCGGGTGGGGAGCAGCTAGCCGCGCGCTACGAAGTGCCGTTGCTGGGTCAGATTCCCCTCGATAGGGCCATCCGCGAGCAGTCAGATGCGGGCCAGCCGGTTGTGTTGGCCGAGCCCGACGGCCCGATCGCAGAAATCTACCGCAGTGCCGCAACGCAACTGATGACCGTTCTGGGTCAACAACAGCCCGCCGCGGCCCCCGTCATCAGCATGGGTGATTGAGGCCTATTAATCGCCACCCCGTATCAGCAGGAGAAGACCCTTGAGTATCAAATCAGACCGATGGATTCGCCGCATGGCAGAGCAGGAAGGCATGATCGAGCCTTTCGCCCCCGACCAGATCCGGATGGATGGTGACCGGCGGCTGATTTCCTACGGCACATCGAGCTACGGCTACGATGTGCGCTGCTCGCGCGAGTTCAAGGTCTTCACCAACATCCACTCAGCGACCGTGGACCCCAAACACTTCGATGAGGACAGCTTTGTCCACGTTGAAGGGGACGTCTGCGTGATTCCGCCCAACTCCTTCGCGCTCGCATGCACGGTGGAGTACTTCCGCATCCCGCGTAATGTGCTGACTATCTGCTTGGGCAAATCGACCTATGCGCGCTGCGGCATCATCGTGAATGTGACACCACTCGAGCCCGAGTGGGAGGGCCACGTCACACTGGAGTTCTCCAACACCACGACCCTGCCCGCGAAGATCTACGCCAACGAGGGTGTCGCACAAATGCTGTTCTTTGAGTCCGATGAGGTCTGCGAGACCAGTTATGCTGACCGCGGTGGAAAGTATCAGGGTCAGCGCGGTGTCACGTTACCCAGAGCCTAGTTCCGGTGAGCAGTGAACGGGGCTCGAGGCAGTAAGTAATGAACACAGCCCGGATAAGCGTGGCGGTGACAGTGGGCGGTGAAAAGCGTGCCAGCTGCGTGGCTTTCACGTGGATCTTGGCTCTGCGGGACTAGGGCGATCCCCCTGAGACGGCCTGCCCTGCAACAGCGCCGCTCTCCAACTGAATCACGGTCTTCGACCCTTTTTCTACATGCTCCGTGCGGACCATCAAAAAGTCATGGTCCACCGCTAGCCAGGTATCCGAACTGCGCTCGTCGGGCTCATCGTGCATCAGCCGGTAGTGAACGGTATTGAGCGCACCGACCGGCGTATCGAGCACCGCGGTTTCGACCAAATCAAAATGCTTCAACTTGATTTTCGGCCCGTCGACGATGGAGAGGGAGATGCGCTCCGGCGGTGCCTCTGCAAGCAACAGCTTGAGTCGCATCTGTTCTTGTTGGCTGAGGCGGTCCAGTACCTCGGGTGACCAGGGGTGTTCGGTCCACTCTTTTTTCCTCAGGCTGCGGATCGTCCCCGCCTCCTCATTAAAGAGCACCTCGCGCCGGCGGTTACTGATCCCACTCAATTGGTAAATGAACTGCTCCCCGACGATACGATCGCCCTCCACAGAGAAGTGGGAGTCTTCACTCAGCTTGACCACGAAGGCCTTTTTGCCGCCTTGAGAGAGGTGGTAGCGCCCTTCGTCCTCGGTCAGGGTCCGTTTGAGTGTCACGCTCAGTCCGGCTACTTTGGTTTTGTATTTTGCGGTGTAGAGTGAGAGAGCGTTGTCAGCGGATGCTGGCTCGACGACTAAGAGAGCCCCGATCAACAGACCCGCGACTGGCCAAAGCTTCATGATGCGCTCTCCCACAATTCGCCCGATGGCGGCACTGGCATGCCGTCCTTGAGTAAGCCGTCATCTTCCCATGTCAGTCTGCCAGAAAGGTGCCAGTTTACAGCGACAGGGTAAATCTGATGCTCTACCGCCAGCACTCGGGCTGCGAGCATATCGGCGTCATCCCCGGCATTGACGGGGACCTTAGCTTGTAGGACCGGCGGGCCACCATCAAGTTCCCCGGTGACGTAATGCACTGTTGCGCCGGCGTGGCTGTCGCCATTGTCCAGCGCACGTTGGTGGGTGTGAAGGCCAGGGTATGAAGGCAGTAGTGAGGGATGAATATTTATCAGTCGTCCGCTAAAGCGCGCCACAAATTCCGGGGTCAGAATGCGCATGAAGCCCGCCAGCACGACCAGATCAGGTTGCGCGCTGTCGATAGCGCCCGCCAGATCCTGATCAAAGGCCTCTCGCGTCGGGTAGCGTTGGTGGTCAATCAGTGCCGTTTCAATACCCGCACTCTGGGCAATACCGAGACCGCCGGCGCCCGGGCGATTGCTGATCACCAGCGAGATCTCGCCACCCAAGGATCCCTCGAGGCTTGCGTTTAGCAATGACTGAAAATTTGAGCCCCGGCCCGACAGCAATACAGCGACGCGCTTTGTCACACTGGTAGCCCTAGCAGAAGGTTACGCCAACCGCGTCTTCAGAAATCTCACCCAGCGCCCAGCCCGTCAGGCCCAGCGCGTCGAGCTGGTTCAGTGTCTCGGCGGCGTGCTCAGCTGCGACCACCAGAATCATACCGACACCACAGTTGAAGGTGCGCATCATCTCCAGCTCGTCGATATTGCCGCCAGCCTGAAGCCACTCAAATGCGGGGGGCAGCGACCAGCTGTCGCGATGGACACGTGCTCCCACCCCCTCGGGTAATACCCTGGGCAGGTTTTCCATAATGCCGCCGCCGGTGATATGCGCCATGGCTTTGATGCCGACGGTTTTTTGCAATGCGAGCAGCGGTTGGTTGTAGATCGTGGTGGGGGCCAGCAGTGCTTCGCCCAGACTCACGTCGCCACAACCTTGCTGCGGGTCAGCGCCTGTGTGCTCAAGTACCTTGCGAATGAGGGAGTAGCCATTCGAGTGTGGGCCGCTGGAAGGTAGGGCGATCAGCGTATCACCGGCTTGAACTGTGCTCCCATCAATGATGTTGGCGCGCTCCACAACGCCGACGCAGAAACCCGCCAGATCGTAATCCTCGCCCTCATACATGCCGGGCATTTCAGCCGTCTCGCCGCCGACCAGCGCCGCGCCCGCGAGCTCGCAGCCTTTGCCAATACCGGATACGACGGCGGCAGCCACGTCGACATTGAGCTTGCCAGTCGCGTAGTAGTCGAGAAAAAACAGCGGTTCCGCGCCCACGACGGCAATGTCGTTACTGCACATGGCGACCAGATCGATACCGATAGTGTCGTGGATACCCAAATCCATTGCCAGCCGCAATTTGGTACCCACGCCATCGGTACCGGAGACCAAAATAGGCTCCGCGTAGCCCGGTGGAATCGCGCACAGGGCACCAAATCCCCCCAGCCCGGTCAGCACCTCGGGACGAAGCGTGGCCTGACTGACCGACTTGATGCGCTCTACCAACGCATTGCCGGCATCGATATCGACGCCTGCATCGCGGTAGGTCAGCGAGGGTTCTGAGGAGGATGGATCGGCCATGCCGCGGTCTCTGCCAGTCAAAGTGAGATAGTAATCTGCCGGCCCTATCGAGGAAAGCAAAGCGGTGCACTTTGGTTGATAATAAGGCTCGCCGATCGCGTCACCGCCAACAGGTCGCCAGAGAAGACACCGCCAGTGCAACATCGAATAAAGTGCAACATCGAATAAAGTGCAACAGCGAATAAAGTGCAACAGCCAATAAACAGCGCCTCAGTGGCACAAAGCGTTCCATGTTAGGAGGGAGTGACGCTGTGAACGGCCTTTTATCTCAGTGCCGGTGCCTCACCACGCGAGCGGTGATCAGCGTCCTGCTGCTCGCCTGTGTGATGACTGGCCTGTCTCAGCGCGCGCTGGCCCAGAGCGACGAGGTGGTGATCCGCATCGAGGTTGAGGACCGCAGCGAGGACACCATTGACCGTGCAGCCCGGGAGGCCTTGGAGACTGCGCTCCTGAAGCGGTCGGGCGATCGGGCCTTACTGCAACACCCCGCCGTCGAGGCGGCGTTGACTTCAGCGCGCACGCAGCTGTCTCTCTATCAGTTTGAGCGGGTCGGGGGTGTGACCCGGTTTGTTGCACAAATCGACCGGGCGGTGGTCGAAGACTTGATCAAAGCCGCAAATGGCACCTTCTGGACAGAAGCGCGCCCGCCCATCCTCCTATGGCTGGTGATCGATGATCCCGCGGGCCGTCGTTTTGGTAACACCCCGGCGGAGCAAGCTCTCTGGGACCGCCTCAGCGAGACTTTTGATGGTCTGGGCGTCAAGCTGCGGCGTCCTCTGTACGATCTTTCCGATGCGGTACTCGTGTCACCGGATGGGCTGTGGCGGCGCGATTTTGGACCGATCGTCGAGGCATCGGAGCGCTATGGGATGACTCATCTGCTGCTCGGGAGATTGATTCGCCTCAGTAACGGGCGCTATATCGGCGAGTGGGTGTATCGCGATGTCTCGGTGGAGCGGGCGGTCTCCATTCAGGCGGATTCGGTGGAGACAGTGATAGACCCCGGCGTCAAGCTGGCGATGGCAGAAATGCGCCGGCAGTATGCAGTGGCACTGACCACAGACACTGCGACGCAGGCGCTGCGTGTGCGCGTGAACAACGTGGTGACACGGGACGACTACCGGGCGGTCACAGTCGCCATGCGCGGGATTCAAACGCTGGATCATGTGCGTCCCGTGGCGGTGCAGGGAGAGACTCTGACGCTTGAACTGCAGGGTGTTGGTGATGCCGAAACGCTGACCCGGCTGATGGCCTCGCGAACTGATTTAATCTGGGTGAGTAGCGATCCGGACAGCGATGAAGGTCTGGTGCTCGCCTGGCAGGCGCCCTGAGCAAAGCCCGGTAATATCGAACGACTGATGACCCAAGAACCCGGCCAAATCCCGCTGCTGATGCGTAGCGAAGATCTCGCAACCTGGGATAACTGGCTCAACCGCCCCGAGACGGCGGCCCTTGAGCAGCTCCTCAGATCTCAGGTGCCTGAACACAGTGCCTATGTATGGGGAAGCGCAGGGATGGGAAAGAGCCATATTCTGCAGGCCTGTTGTGATGCAGAGGGTTTGGCTGCTCGCTACATCCCGCTCCGGGATTTGATCGACTTTGCGCCGGAGCAGGTGCTGGCGGATGCCGAGGCTGCTCGCCTCATTGCGATCGACGATATCGACTGCGTGGAGTCCCGAGCTGGCTGGCAGGAGGCGCTGTTTGCCCTGTTTAACGCTTCACGGGAGACGGGTGCGCAGCTTCTTGTGACCGCAGTCAAGGCACCTCAGCAGCTGCTGGAGGCACTGCCCGACCTCCGCTCTCGATTGAGCAGCCTGCCGGTCTTTCAGATGCCGCGTTTTACGGAGGAGCACATTACCGAGTTAGTCGCACTGCGCGGCGCGGAGGCGGGTATTGAGCTCTCGGACGACGTCGCCCGCTATTGCGCGCTGAGACTGCCGCGGCACCCCCGCGCTGTTGTGAGCTTTGTTAACCAGCTCGACCAGCTGAGTCTGGCGCAGCGCCGCGCCGTGACCATCCCCTTCGTCAGGGAGTCGGGACTGCTTCGTCAGGCTGAGGGGTAGCGTATTCGCCGGGCGCCAACTGCAGGTAGCCCCGCAACCAATGCACCAGTAAATAGAGCGGCACGGTGTCGATCAAGGCACACAGCGCCTTGAACGCGTAGTTGCTGCCGACCAGTGTCAGCAGGGCGGCGACGGCAATATCGCCGGCCAAGAAAGCGGCACCGAAAGTCACGGTCACCACCATGACCGAATCCACAAGTTGACTCAGGAGCGTGCTGAAGTTGTTTCTCAGCCACAGGTGCTTGCCGCGCGTGAGCCGCTTCCAGAAGTGATAAAGCTGCACGTCACAGTATTGTGCGGCGATGTAGGCCAGCATTGAGGCGAATACAGCGCCTGATGTGGTGGCGTAAATCAGCTGGAAGAGGCCGACTTCAGATTCGACCACGGTGCCATTCGGGAGTGTGACCGGCGCGGCCAGTTGCAGCACCTGCCAGGGAGGCATGACCGCCTCGGGGACGGCGGGCGCCACAGCCCCCAGCGTCAGCACGCCCAAAATCAGGAAGTTAATGCCCAGACCCACGCTGACCAGAAAATTAGCGCGGGCCTTGCCATACAGCTCGCTGATCAAGTCAGTGCAGAGAAAAGTGAGCGGGTAGGGGAGCACTCCGACCGCGACCGCGAGCGGTCCGAGTTGGATAAAGCGGGTGATGCCCACCACATTGAGCAGCGTCATGGCCGAGAGAAAGATGCCGGCCAGCACGAGAAATGTCCGCTCGCGGCGCTCGGTGATGAAAGCGGTGCTGGCGGTCACGTCAGTGTTCCACCTGCCCCAGATTGCCGTGCATGACCGAACCGTTAATCACGGGGTGGTCGTGAGCCCACAGAATCAGGTCGGCAATTTCACTGGGCGCCACGAGTCTGCCAAAGCTGTTCATCTCACCCAGACTGTCGAGCACGGCGTCGTCGTGGCCAACATGCTGGCGCAGCATGCTGGTGTCGGTGAAGCCGGGACAGATGAGCGCGGTGTGAATGCCCCTGCCCATGAGGTCCTGACAGGTTGCCCGCATCATGCCCAACTGGGCATGCTTGCTGACGATGTAACTGAAGGCACCTGCCACGGCCTTTTCCGACAGCGTCGAGCCGACATAGAGCACGCTGGATCCGGCGGGCAGCAGCGGCAGTAAGCTGCGATTCAAGGCGTTGATGCCCACTACATTGACTGCCAGGACCCGGGACAAATCGGCGTCCTCGGTGGTGTCGCAGCGATCTTTGAGCATGAGTGAGGCGTTATGGACCAGACACACCGGCGCGCCGCCGGCATCCGCTACCCTGGATGCCAGCGTGGCGCAGGTTTGGCTAGTGGACTGCTCGTCAGCGAGATCCGTCGCCAGCGTTTCGACTCCCGGCACGGGGCAGTCCCGGCGAGAGATGTTGATAACGGTATAGCCGCGATCAACAAACTGCTCCGCCGCTGCTGCGCCAATACCGGAGCTCGCGCCGGTCAGTATCGCGATCGGGTCCATAAGGACTCCCGTGGTCTATCAAAGGGCGACAGGGTACTGCAGGCTCAGCTTAGGGTCACGGACTCACTGCGTCCGCTACGGGGGTAGCTGCGCGCCCAGACTTGCCGAAAATGAGCGCATCACACACCATACCGATAAACGTTAAGGGATCTCCCATGAGCCAGCTGGCGACATTGCACATTGATAAGCAGGCGCACAAATTTTCTGCGGCCCACTTCACCATCTTTTCCGAGACGGAGCGGGAGCGCCTGCATGGACACAACTACGGCGTATCGGCGCGGATTGTGGCGGCGATGGGGGACAACGGTTTTTCAGCCGACTACAACGTGTACAAGCGGGCACTGCAGCGGCTTTGCGATGACCACGATGAGTACATGCTGCTACCAAGTCAGTCACGCTGGCTTAAGGTGGCTGAGGAAGACGGTGAATATTTGGCGACATTTAATGGCAAGACGCTTCGTTTCCCAACCGACGAGACGCTGCTGCTGCCCATCACTAATGTCACCGTAGAAGCGCTGGCCCATTACTTGTTGAATCGGCTGATGGAAGAGGCAGAGTTGGGCGATCTGGTAGAACTGGAGCTGTTTGTCAGCTCTGGCGATGGCCAGATGAGCTCAGCCTGCTGGCAAGCAACCTAAAAAAACGCTTTTTTTTGGAACTTTTCGCTGAAACCCCTGTCACAGAGACAGTTGTTGAGATGGCGATGTCCACGGGTGCACCGCAAGGGAAACATCTGAGCAGCGAGGGTCCGACTATTGAGACCCTCCCCGTTTTGAGTGGCTCCTTCATTGCCGGCTGATATTCAGCCGGCTTTTTTTTGCCCGCGTTTTAGTGTCACGCCACAGGCGCTTGCTAGCGCGCTGTGCGCCCCCGCCACACGTCCAAGAGGCTTTCCTGGGTCTGAGGGCCCACGAGGGTATCGGTCACCTCGCCCTGCGGGTTAACCAGTAGCGTTGTCGGCAGCACGCGCGGTCGCTCAATACCCATTGCGGCGCCCGGGTCCTGCTCAAGCAAGGTGAAGGTGATCCCCATCTCGGCAGCCTGCGACTGCAGCGCTTCACCGTTTTGCCCGTCGTAGTTCACGGCAAAGACCATCAGCTCGGTGCTGTCGTTGAGGGCATTCAGCTCGGGTATTTCTTCCCGGCACGGAGCGCACCAGATGGCCCAGTAGTTGATTACCCGCCAATGACCCGCGCCGGGCAATTCATCGACCGGCTTTGCGCAGCCCTGCAGCCACAGTGCAGCGAACACGATCGGGATAAGCAGTTTCATACCGATGGGGGTTGCTCGGTGGCAAAGAGCTCCGCAAGGGGGGTGGCCAGCAGTGACGACTCCTGATCGAGATTGTCCTGTAACAGCGCAGCAGCGGTTTTCTGCCAGGGCATGGCTTGCTCAGCCAGCGCATAGGTGGGCTCGGCCCTGAGCAGGTCAGCGAGTTCAGCCAGCGTGAAATGGTGGAGGTCGCGACTGAGGAGGTAGTGACCACGGTCCAGTCGTTTGAGTAGCTGCGCGCTGATCAAAGTATCGCGAATGCGGCGCCAGCTGTCGGCATCGATCCCTCCGGGCAATACATCGTTGGCGCGCAGTACTTCAAGTTCAGCGATCCCTCGGCCTTCCTTCTGGGCGCGCCAGAACAGGTAGAGAATATCCAGTGCCTTCATCAGTGTGGGGGTCTGCGCCTGCTCTTCGGTCTGATAGGCAGAGAGGCTATGGGCCAAGACGCCGCCCGTTAACACAATGATCCAGGTCACGTAGATCCAGAGCAGGAACAAGGGCACCGCAGCAAAAGCGCCGTAAACGAGTGTGTAACTGGACTTCGCCATGACGGCAGTGAACAGCACTCTCGCGACGGTGAAGGTGATCGCCGCGAAGACACCACCGATCAGGGCGTGACGCAGCGGCACCTGGCAGTTGGGCACCACGGCATAAAGGCAGGTGAGGCCAATCGCACTGATGACAAAGGGCAATAGACCAATAAGCAGAGAGCCCAGGCCAAAGAGATGCAGGCCACCCCAATCATTAGTCGCCGCGAACAGGTAGGCGCGAATGCCCAAGCCGAATCCGATCGCCGCCGGTCCAAGGCTCAGTACCGCCCAATAAAGCAGAAAACTGGCCAGCGGCTTACGGTTCGCGCGATTCCGCCAGATGTCGTTGAGCGCTTTCTCGACATTTCGTAGCATCAAAATCGCCGACACCAGCAGAATGATGACGCCAAAAGCCGTCAGCGAGCGCGCCTGGGAGATAAAGGTCGACAGGTACTGAACGACCTGTGTGGAGCTCTCTGGCAGGAGAAACTGCAGCAGAAACTCATTCAATTTATCTTCGATGTTGCCTGCGGCCGGCAGCGCCGACGCAATCGACAGGGTGACCGTCAGCAGCGGTACCAGTGCAAACAGACTGACAAAAGTGAGCGCCGCGGCACTGGCGTTGAGCCGGTCCTCGACGAACCGGTTAAGGAGATAGCGCAAGCGGAGACTCGCGTTTTGCCTTGTGGGATGCGTTACCATTGCCGGCCGACCAATTGAGCGGTGCTGATGGATTATCCCACATTACCCTGCGCCCGGAGTCGCCATCGAGCGACCGTCGTTATCTGCCTGCAAAATCAGAGGATCGGTTGATCGTGACCGGCGAGCCTTATGTTCTGGTGCTGTACTACAGTCGGGAGGGCGCCACGGCAGCGATGGCACGACAGGTCGCACGGGGCGTTGAGTGTGTATCCGGCATTGAGGCGCGGCTGAGAACCGTGCCGTCGCTTGCGACAGCTGACACTGCATCGGAAGACGCGGCGCTGCACGCGACGCAGGATGACCTGAAAGGCTGCGCCGGTTTGGTGCTGGGCAGTCCAACACGATTTGGCAATATGGCCGCTCCAATGAAGCAGTTTCTTGATGAGAGCAGTGCCTTATGGCTTCAGGGCGCGCTGATTGACCGACCCGCAGGCGTGTTTACCTCCACCAGTTCCCTACACGGGGGCCAGGAGACAACGCTCATGAGTATGATGCTGCCGCTGATTCACCACGGCATGGTCATGGTCGGGGTGCCTTACTCAGTGCCCGAGCTGCGAGCGACCGAGGCAGGCGGGACGCCATACGGTGCCAGTCATTGGTCCACCGAATCCGGAGATCGGCCAATGGATGACCGGGAGTCGGCTATTTGTCGGGCGCTGGGTAAACGGGTGGCCGAGTGGGCGATGCGCGCTTTGGGACCACATTAACGATGGCAACGACCCAAACTGCGCCGCGCGGGCGGCTCACTTCCGCTTTGTGGATCCTGATGTGGCTCACTTGGTTAGGCTTTGTGGCGCAGCAGGCGGCTGACGTGGAGCGCTTTTCCGGGACCTGGCTGCTGATTGGGCTGCGCGGTGCGCCCCTCGTATTTTTCTTGTGGGCAGCGTTTACCGACAGTATGCGACTGTTCATTTGGTTTGAGCTGGTGCTGCTGTTTTACTTTATTTCCGCGGTCGAGGCGGCTTTCGCCTATCAGGCGGATATCCTGTCGATCACAGGTCTGGCGCTCGTGGTGATTAACTTTACTGCGTGCATGCTGTACATCCGCTATCGGGGTCGGGAACTGCGCGGCGCCCCGTGACACACAGTCAGTCATGGCACAAAAGGGTTGGGCACTTACCGCCCCCTTGATTGTCTGAGATATTCACACACCAATTGGAAAGCTGCTTGAGTGTAGCCAGGGCCGACTGAGGCCTGACAAGGAGAGGTCTTAACGATGATGCGATTATTGAGAGGAATATGGCGTGTATTGAGCGGTATCAGCCGCGCGATATCCGTTTTGGTGCCGCTCCTGTTTGTGGCCATTTTCGTAATCGCTTTTAGCACCACGTTAAATGAGTCAACGCCCGAGCCACTGCCGGAGCGCGCAGCCTTGCTAATCGCCCCGTCGGGACCTTTGGTTGAGGACTCCCCGCCTGTCGATACGCTGTCGGCGTTTCTGAATCAGGACTACGAGCAGCCCACGCTGTTGAATGATGTGGTGCGGTCGATTCGCTGGGCGGCGACCGATGAGCGCATTACTTCCCTGGTGTTTGATTTGGAAAATCTCGCCGGCCCCTCCACCAGCCAGACGATGGAAATCAGCAGCGCGATCGATATCTTCAGGGCATCGGGCAAGCCGGTGATCGCCGTGGGGGATTTTTACTCGCAGGCGCATTATTTGCTGGCCTCCCAGGCGGATCAGATCTTGCTGCATCCCGAAGGCGGTATGTTCCTCGAGGGATTTTCGGTGTATCGCTCCTACCTGCGGTCATTTCTAGAGAAAATCCGGGTGACCATGCACGTTTTCCGCGCGGGAGAGAACAAGTCGGCGGTCGAGCCCTACCTGCGCGATGACATGTCGGCGAGTGAACGGGAGATCGTCTCGCGCTGGCTGGAGGGCCTCTGGGCGACCTACACCGAGCTCGCCGAGTCAGGAAGGGAATTGCCGGCGGGGACAATGGATGAGTTCATCGCATCCTTTGCGGCTCAGCTCGGCGCCTCAGACAACGATCTGGCCGAAACCATGCTGGCTGCGGGCTGGGTCGATATGCTCGCCGATCGCGCCCAGATGGAAGACGCATTGGCCGAGTGGGTGGGCGTGACCGATGAAGACGGTTACGCCGAGGTCATAGCGCTTGATCGCTATGTCGAGGACGTCAAGATGAGTCGCTCGCTGACGGAAGAAAACCTGCCGCTGATCGCCATCATCCCCGTTGAGGGCACCCTGATGCCCGGGGACAGTGAGGAGGGCATGGCGGGTAGCGACACCATCAACGGCTACATCGATACCGCTTTGGAGGCCGAAGATCTGGCGGCCATCGTACTGCGCGTGAACTCCCCGGGCGGTAGTGTATTTGCCTCGGATTTGATCCGGCGAAAGCTACGAGAGGTGGCAGACGCCGACATTCCTATTGTGGTGTCCATGGGCACCATCGCAGCCTCTGGGGGTTACTGGATCGCAGCAGAAGCAGACGAGATCTGGGCGCTGCCCACGACACTGACCGGCAGTATCGGCGCCTTCTCCGCTTTTCCCACAATTGAGGGCATCGTGGAGTACATCGGTGTCACCGTTGATGGCGTGGGGACCACGCCGTTAGCGGGCGCGGCAAGCTTTAACCGTGGGCTGAGCCCAGAGATGGCGAGCATTGTGCAGGCGCTGGCTTATGGCGCGTATGACGACTTCATCGAACTGGTGGCGAGTGGTCGCGACATGAGTGAGCAGGCGGTGAGGGAGGTTGCCGACGGACTGGTCTGGACCGGCGCCGAGGCGGCAGAGCGCGGTCTTGTTGACGAGCTGGGTGGTCTTGATGGGGCGGTGGCGGCCGCGGCGCGCCTGGCCGGCGTAGAAGAGTGGCGCACCGCTCGTACCCGGGTGCCTCCCTCTTTTGAAAGCGTATTGGTGCAGGAGCTGAGCCGCTCTTTTGGTATGGTCGTAGCGCCGCTGGGCGGCTGGTTTGAGTCGCTGGTCAGCGCCTTCAAACCCGCGATAAAGAGTCTTTCCAGTCTCCGCGATCCGATGCATGTGTATGCCCAGTGCCTGCCCTGTGCGCCGCTGCTCTAGAACTTATCTCTGATGGTGCTTGAGTTTTCTGAAGAAGCCAGTCCGGCGTTGCCGGCCGCATCGGCCATCGTGGTCCGACAGACCCGTGACGGATTAGAGACACTGCTCCTCAAGCGTAGCGATGAGCTCAAACACATGCCCGGTCTCTGGGTATTTCCCGGCGGCAAGGTCGAGGACTCAGACGAGGGCGACGACGACCTCGAGCAAGCCCGCTGCGGCGCTGCCCGGGAGTTGCAGGAGGAGGCGGGGCTTTCGCTCCCGGCAGAAACGTTGCTCACGTTCTCCCACTGGCTCACCCCCGTGGTAGTGAAACGGCGCTTCGCCACCTGGTTTTTCATCGCAGAGGTGGGATCAGACGAGCCCGTGACGGTCGATGGCAGCGAGATTGTTGCGCACGAGTGGTGGCGCCCCGCGGATGCGATTCGTGCTCACCATGAGGGTCAGCTTCCCATTACGCCGCCTACGCTGGTGTCGCTGCACGAGCTGCAGGGTGAGGATGATCCGTCGGTGTTGCTTGCCCAGCTGGGTGAGCGCTCGCCACGCTACTTCTTCCCCCACGTCGTGAGAGATGGCGATCAGATGGTGTTTCTATACGAAGGTGACGCGGCCTATGAGAGTGGCGATCTTAGCGAGCTGGGCGCCCAGCATCGGACGCTCGGAGCGCGGGGTATCTTCCGCTACCTCGGCGCCGACTGAAGATACGCTTCAGAACTGACTCACATTAGGCGTCAATCTGCGCGAGTCGAATTACTGAAACCACTTGCCGCCGGGCAACAGGGGCCGCGTATCGCCGACCGTGTCGTCAAACAGGGGTTTGAGTCTCCGATCACTGCCCCCTTCCTGACGACGGGAAATCATGGTGACCGGGAAGAGATACACGTCCATTTGCCGGTAACGGAGCGCTCTCGATCGCCCTTTGTTATCCCGGTAGACCACCCAATCCATGTCGAGGCGATCACCGAGTAGGTCGCCAAACACCACCCCCATCGCCTGAAGTGTCAGCGTGTCCTCCGCCGGTACCATCCTCTCGTCGAGTATCCGTTGTAGCGTATCGAGGTCGCGATCGGCGACACCGGTCAGACCGCGGCCCAGGCGGTTGGCAAGCTGCTCCACACGCATGCGCTGCTCGGCCATGAATTGCCGGTCTATGGCCGTCAGGGGTTCGATGAGGACGTCAAAATTGGGAATTTGGGCGAGTGACCAGCTGGTGCAGACAGACAGGGCAGGCAACAGGACCAGAACCAGTAGACGTCGCAATCTATTGGTTGAAAACCGCGTTTTATTCGGTTGTGAAACCGCCTCTGAAGTGGATAATTGCGACACCATGTTGTGCAGTTCTCTTCCCTAGCCGCCCTGCCGGAGTGAATCGATGATAACCGGAAGCATTGTTGCGTTGGTAACGCCCATGCACCCCGACGGGGCTATCGATTGGTCCGCCTTCGCGCGCCTGATCGAATACCACATCGAATCGGGCACCGCGGGTTTGGGCGTGGTGGGCACGACGGGCGAAAGCCCGACACTCACCGTGCCCGAGCACTGTGAGGTGATCCGGTTTGCGGTCGAGCAGGCGGGGGGACGGATCCCGGTGGTGGCCGGCACGGGCGGTAACTCGACCCATGAAGCGATCGAGCTCACCGTCTCGGCAGCTGAGGCGGGTGCCGATTATTCGCTGTCCGTGACGCCCTATTACAACAAGCCGACTCAACAAGGTCTTTTCGAGCACTTTCAGGCGGTGGCCCGCGCGGTCAACCTGCCCATCATTCTCTACAACGTTCCGGGGCGCACGGGCTGTGATTTGTTGAATGACACGGTGGTGAAGCTCAGCCAAATCGACAATATCGTGGCGATCAAAGATGCGACCGGTGACGTGGCGCGCGGGGCGGCGCTGATTGAGGCCGTGCCGGATGGTTTCGCGGTATTTTCCGGTGACGATGCCACGGCGCTTGAGCTGATGCGCCGGGGCGGGCAGGGCAACGTCTCGGTCACCGCCAATATCGCCGCCCGGGACATGGCCGCTATGTGCAATCTGGCATTGACCGGGGAGTGGGAAGCCGCTGCCGAGATCGATGCGCGACTGAGCGAGTTGAATGACCTGCTATTTATTGAGGCCAACCCCATCCCGGTGAAGTGGGCGATGGCACAACGCGGTATGATGGAAGACGGAATCAGGTTGCCCCTCACGCCGCTGTCAGAGCCGTGTCGTGGCGATCTGGAGCGGGCATTGGAGACTTACTTCGCGTGATTCGACCAGTTGTTAGCATCGTATTGCTGGGCTGCCTTTCAGGATGCAGCTGGTTCTTTGGCGATGATGGGCTCTTCCCCGATAACGCTGGCCGTTATCAGACGGCGCCTGAGCTGGCCCCGATCGACGTGCCACCGCACCTCTCTACGGAGGCAATACAACCAGACTATCCGGTGCCGCCCGTGACCGAGAGCGCCCAGTTGGCGGCGCAATTTGAAACTCCCCGACCCACGCCGCTCACCGCCAACAATCAAGCCGACTCGGTACGTATTCAGAGCCTTTCCGGTGAAAGGTGGGCGCTGGTCAACGTGGCGCCCGGGCAGCTCTGGCCCCAGGTCAGAACCTTCTTGACCACCAGCGGTATTGGTGTGGCTGCTGTTGATGCCGAGGCCGGACTGATCGATACCCAGTGGTTCAAATTGGAAGATCAGGAGCTCGCCGTGCGGTTTCGTTTCCGGGTCGATACCGGCGTGCAGCGCAACACCGCGGAGCTACATGTGTTGCATCAGAATCGCAGCGTCGAGGACGTCAACTGGCCGCCCGAGTCCGATAATAGGGATCTGGAGCGCAAGATGCTCCAGGATGTGGCCCAGTATCTCGCCAACAGTGCCGAGACCGCGCCCATTTCCATGATGGCAGACCGCGCCATGAGCGATTCGGGACGCATCACGCTGGAAGACACTGAAGAAGAGACCCGCATTCGCCTGACGCTGCGCTTTGATCGCGCCTGGGCGTCGGTGGTGAAAGGCACCGAGGATGCGGATTTCGTGATTGATGACCGCGACCGCAGTGAGGGACTGCTGTACGTCACCTTTGTCGGGCCTCAAGACGAAGAGGATAGCGGTTGGTTTGATTGGCTGTGGGGAGGAGAGGACGAACACCCTCTGGCTGGGCACCAATACCAAATTCACCTTGACCGGGCCGGGGAGGAGCTGACGCTCATTACCCTGCGCGGCCCCGATGGCGGCGCGGTCGATCGCCGTGATCAACAAGCACTGCTGACTATCCTGCGGGGCAACATTACCTGATGCGCATCGCGTCCCTCGGAAGCGGTAGCAAGGGGAACGCGACGCTGGTCGATACGGGTGAGACCCTCCTGCTCATTGACTGTGGTCTGCCTCGGCGCGATGTCGAAGCGCGGCTGCAATCCCGCGGTGTGAGCGGGCAGGATATTGACGCCATTTTGGTGACCCACGAGCATGGTGATCACTGCCGCGGGGTGGTGCCCCTCGCCAAAGCCTACGATCTGCCCGTATTCCTCACCGCTGGCACCGCGACCAGCCGGAAACTCGAGGGGCTTGCGAGCGGCGTGGTGATTCGACCCGGCGATCAATTCGCGGTGGGCGATGTCGATATCGCTGCCGAACCCGTACCCCATGATGCCCGGGAGCCGGTGCAGTTTTGTCTCACTCACAATGACCTCAAGTTGGGTGTACTCACCGATCTCGGCAGCATCACACCGCACGTTGTGCAAGCGTTCTCTCGCTGCGATGCACTGGTGCTCGAGTTCAATCACGACCCCCAGATGCTGGCCGATGGGCCGTATCCTTACGCTGTGAAGAAAAGGGTAGGCGGCGATTTTGGTCACCTGACCAATGCTCAAGCCCGGCAGTTTCTTGATCATGCGGACACCACCCGGCTCAAGATGCTATTCGTGGCGCATATCAGTCAGCAGAACAACGCCCCGGAGCTTGCTGATGCTGCGCTCTCGGGCTGGTCCGATCTGGCCTCCTGCCAAGTGATTCACGCAACGCAAGAGATGGGCTTTGATTGGCATAACCTCGATGGATTAAACCCGGACCCTGAGATCCGCGTCGGATTGGGATAACGTGCGCTCTGGAAAGCGCTCATAACCATCCGCTCGTGAGGGAGCCATGGACCAAACAGAAATCGAACATCTGGGCGACGCGCTCTACGCAGCGATGTGTGAGCGGCACATGTTGCCACCTCTCACCGAAACGCATCCCTATCTGACGATCGAGAACGCCTACGAGATTTCGCTTCGGTTTCTGGCAAACCGCCTCAATGCCGGCGAGACCGTGATTGGCAAAAAAATCGGCGTGACCAGTGCGGCGGTCATGGACATGCTGGGCGTTCGGCAGCCCGACTTTGGCTTTATGACAGATGCCATGCGCTACGACAGCGTGATGCCAATTTCCAATGCCTTGATTCAGCCCCGCGCAGAAGGGGAGATCGCTTTTCTGCTAAGCGAAGATCTGCAAGGCCCAGGCGTGACCAATGCCGATGTGTTGGCCGCCACCGAGACGGTTGTACCTTGTTTCGAGGTGGTGGATTCCCGCATCAGAGATTGGCAGATAAAGATACAGGACACGGTTGCGGATAACGCCTCCTGTGGCTGGTTTGCGCTGAATGAGGCGGCAGCCGTCAGTCCGAATGACATCGATCTGGCTGATTGTGCCATGACGGTTAAAAAAAATGGTGAGGTGATCTCCACGGGTACGGGTGCCGCGGCGATGGGCAGTCCCGTGAACTGCATTACCTGGCTGGCCAATACGCTGGGGGCTTTTGGCATCACACTACAGCGCGGGGATATTGTGCTCTCGGGGAGTCTCGTCCCGCTGGAGCCCGTCGCAGCCGGAGATGAGATGACCTTGCACATCGAGGGTATCGGTGACTGCAGCCTGGCGTTTACCTGAGGAGAGCAGCGGTATGGCTGAAAAATTAAAAGCGCTCATCATTGGCCCCGGCAATATCGGCACAGACTTATTGATGAAGGCCCAACGGAGCGATTGGATCGAGCCGGTGTGGATGGTGGGTGTCGAGGAGTCTGAAGGTATCCAGCGTGCTCAGGGGATGGGCATGAAGACATCGATAATCGGTGTTGACGGTGTTTTGGAACATATCGCGGCCGACGATATTCGGATCGCGTTTGATGCCACTTCCGCTTACGCGCACGCCGAGCACGCGCGAAAGCTGAATGCGTTGGGTGTCATCATGGTCGACCTGACGCCGGCCGCGATTGGCCCCTTTTGTGTGCCGCCAGTGAATCTGGCGGAGCACTCGGCCTCTCTGGCAATGAACGTCAATATGGTGACCTGTGGCGGTCAGGCCACGATCCCGATGGTGCATGCAGTGTCGCGGGTGCAGTCCGTGGCCTACGGAGAAATCGTTGCCACTGTCGGTTCCAAATCCGTGGGTCCGGGCACCCGCAAAAATATCGATGAATTTACCCGCACCACCTCGACTGCCGTAGCGGAGATTGGCGGCGCCAGAGAAGGCAAGGCGATCATCATCATTAACCCGGCCGAGCCGCCCTTGATCATGCGCGATACGGTGCATTGCCTAGTTGATGAGGAACCGGATCGTGAGGCCATCACACAGTCAGTGCATGAAATGGTGGCCGAGGTGCAGAAGTATGTGCCGGGTTACCGGCTCGTCAACGGGCCGGTGTTTGATGACAAGCGCGTCTCTACCTATCTGGAGGTGGAGGGTTTGGGCGATTTTCTGCCCAAATATGCGGGCAATCTCGACATCATGACGGCGGCGGGTTTGCGGACCGCCGAAATGCTTGCTGAAGAAGTCAGCAATGGCCGCTTTGCGCTGCCTGACAGAGCCTGAGGGGGAGAATTCCGGATGGACCTACACGGGAAAAAGGTGACCTTGCATGACATGAGCCTGCGTGACGGCATGCATGCGAAACGACATCAGATATCCATTGATGAAATGGTCGCCGTCGCTTCGGGTCTGGATGAGGCCGGTATGCCGCTGATTGAAGTGACCCACGGTGATGGACTGGGCGGCGCTTCGGTGAACTATGGTTTTCCCGCGCACTCCGATGAAGAGTATTTAGCCGCGGTGGTGCCAAAAATGAAGCAGGCAAAGATCTCTGTTCTGCATGTGCCCGGTATCGGCACGTTGGACCACATCCGTATGGCCAATGATCACGGTGCTTCGACGATCCGCATTGCGACTCATTGCACCGAGGCAGATATCTCGGAGCAGCATATTGGTATGGGCCGGGATCTGGGCATGGATACGGTGGGATTTTTGATGATGGCCCACATGATCGACGAGCAACAGTTTTTGAGCCAGGCGTTGCTGATGGAGTCCTACGGAGCCAACTGCATTTATTGCACTGACTCTGCGGGCTATATGCTGCCCGATGAAGTGACGCAAAAAATCTCTACTTTGAGGGCGGCGCTCCGGCCGGAGACCGAAATCGGTTTTCACGGGCATCATAATTTGGCAATGGGTGTCGCCAACTCGCTGGCTGCCATTGAGGCCGGCGCGAATCGAATCGACGGCTCGGTCGCAGGCTTGGGTGCGGGTGCGGGCAACACGCCTTTGGAGGTGCTCTGCGCGGTGCTACACCGCATGGGGGCCGAGGATGGTATCGATCTCTACAAGGTGATGGATGTTGCCGAGGATCTGGTCGTGCCGATGATGGATCAACCTATTCGAGTGGACCGGGATTCACTGACCCTCGGCTATGCGGGCGTCTACAGCTCTTTTTTGCTGTTTGCCAAGCGGGCAGGAGAGAAGTACGGCATATCGGCTCGCGATTTGTTGGTCGAGTTGGGTCGACGCGGCACCGTAGGCGGTCAGGAAGACATGATCGAGGATCTTGCGCTGACCATGTCGACCGAGAAATCCTGAAGCCAGGTTTTCAGCTGGAGTCCCCATCGCGCCAGCCATCGGGCGGCTGATGCTTCCAGCGCCGGTTGGACCATAGAAAGCTCTCCGGCTCATCGCGAATCGTCTCTTCAGCGGCCCTGACGTACGCTTCAATAATCGCTTCTTCTGTCAGTTGCCCCGGCGTTTCGACAATTGGAATCAGGCTCAAATGATAGCGGCCGCGTGATTTTCTTCGGCAGCGGGCAAACATCACCGGAAAATCTGTCAACTGCGCAATGGTCGCGGGGCCGGTGAAGAACGCCGTTGGCTGATTCAACCAATCGGTCCAGTAAACATTGTCGCGCTCTCCGGGTGATTGGTCGGCCACCAGCACCAGTGCGCGGAACCGCCTGCGGTGCTTCAGCACGTTACGCGCGACCTTTTCCATCAGGATCGGTTCGCCACCGAATCGGCTGCGCACTTCATAAGCGAAGCGATCGGAGCCCTCATTGTGCAAACGTCGGTAGACGGGATCGATGGGAATGTCGCCGTGGGCATTAGCGGCATGCATCATCCACTCCCAGTTGCCGAGATGGATGGTGAGGACAATGACTGAACGGGTGCGATTTTCTGTTAGTCGATCCAGTTCATCGATCCCCTCAACCGTGACGCGGCGTTTGAAATCATCGAGATTCATCCGCGAGGCGTGGACGATCTCCATGGTGACATCGGTGAGCTGGCGATAAAAACGCGCCGCGGTGTAGCGACGCCATTCAGCGTCCCGCTCGGGAAAAGCATTCCGCAGGTTGGTATCGATCACTTGAGCCCGATAGCGAAACACCCGTCGCAACAGAAAGGCAGCGGCCGCGGACAAGCCGTACTTGACCGGCAAGGGCAGTAGGGCGATTGCGCGGTAAAGCCAGTACGTCATGATCTTGTGCAGTGATGGGGCAGATTCAGGGAAAGATCACGCGGCACGTCTTCGGGGTCCGGGCACTGCAGGCGTGCATTCCCCGCCAGATTCAGCTCTTCGAGGTGACTCATCCGTAGCACCGGTATCGGATCGACGATGTCATTGTTATCGAGCCACAGTTGACTGAGCGCGGTGAGTCGCTCCAACACCAATAAGTTACGGATATCGTTGCTGCTGAGTTTCATCGATTGGATCTGGGTAAATTGTTCCAGCCCGCCCAGCGATTGAATGCCGGCATCGCTGCAGTTCAGTGCCAATAGATCGGTCGCCATCCGGGCGTCGATATCCAGCAGGCTCTGCGAGAGACACGCAGCCAGAGCGGGGTCTTCGATACCGCTCACGCTGTAGGGTGCTGACGGCTCGTAGACCGTGACATTATTGACCTTGATGTCGTACTGCCCGAGCTCGGCACAGCCGGCTCCCGACATCAGCAGGACAATGAGGAGCGTGCGCGCTAACTCTGTCTGTAATAGCTTCATATAATGGCTGTTCACCCGACGCCGGCAGTCAATCACGGCCCCCGATGCAATGCAAATAAACCCCTCCCATCAAGCTCCCGTGCCGACAGTTGTATCGGTACAGGGTGAGTCGCCTGCCCGTGCCCGGGAGGCGGCCCAGCAACTTGAGCTGCACTACGGTAGCCATCAAGATTCAGCGGGGCTCCTTTTGGTCGTGGGTGAGGCCAGCGCCTGGCTCGAATTGGATGGGGTGAGGGTCGCTGTAGAATTCGACTCCGCCGCCATGCAACATCGTCGGAAAGGGGGGCACAACGAGATGCTCGGTCGTGCCGTGGGTCTGAAGGCCGATCAAAAGCCGCTGATATGGGATGCCACTGGCGGGTTAGGGCGCGATGCTTTTGTGCTGGCCGATCTGGGATGCGAGGTCACGCTCTGTGAGCGGGTGCCTGTATTGGCATGGTTGCTCGACCAAGCCGTGCAAGCCGCCGCCGTGAGCGGCGTGGACCAGATCAGGGCGGCGGCAGAGAGAATGTCTGTGCTGGCGGCGGACAGCAAGACGCAGCGCGCTCCTGCGGGTACAGTGATTTACCTTGATCCGATGTTCCCCGAGCGGAAAAAAGCCGCGGCGGTGAAGAAAGAGGCTGCTATGCTTCAGCATCTTGCTGATCAGACGGATGACGGCGAGTCGCTTTGGCAGTGGGCATGGGATCAGCCCGTCGAGCGGATCGTGGTCAAACGGCCCTTGCGTGCCCCAATATTGGGACACATTCGCCCTGCGCACACGCTCAAGGGGAAGTCAGTGCGATTTGACGTTTTCATCCGGCGACTATAGCCACCCTGATTAGACATCGTTTGCGAACGGGCGCGAGCCATGATGAGAACGAGATCGTGAAGGGAAACGGGTCATGACGATGGCCGGCTCGTTAAAAGAAACAGGTGGTGAAGAGAAACACGCCGTGAAGAGAGACAGATAGTGAAGAGAGACAGATAGTGAAGAGAGACAGATAGTGAAGAGAGACAGATAGTGAAGAGAGACAGGAGCCTATTGTGAGCGCCAGCCATTTCTGGATCGGCGTGGAGTGCATGCCGGCCTCGGTGGTGCAGGACGCCGCGTCCCATCCGCGCCCGATCCTATGCGGAAACCTGGCTGATGCGGCCGACATGAGATCCGCTCTCGCTAATAGTCTGGAGCAGGCCGAGTGGCATGATCTGGTGCTGGCGTCACCGATTGGACAGGGCTATTTGTTGGATCTGCTTCGGCAGCGAGGCCCGATCGAGCATATCGTGCTGGCGCTGCCGGCTATCTCTTGTACTCGCATTGAGGCGGGCGACGATGCGTCACGCCCTCTGGATGATGTGCTGTCAGAGACCCGACATGCGATCGAGGGTTTGCTTGCCGTGATGCGCGGCGCTGAGGCGACATTGGATGCATCAATCGGTGCGGGGCTGACTTTGCTGAGGGCGGATCTCGCCGAGGCCAGTTCACCCGTGGCACGTGCGCTCGGGGCTTTTGCTGATGAATGGACTGCCAGCGAGGCAGCGCGGTGGGCGGCACTGGGGTTGTCTCTCTCGCAAATGAGTCGCAACTGACGGTCGACTCAGTCGAGCAGCAGCCGTTCCAGAATGCCCTCGTAGATCTTGGTCAACTGTGGGATATCCGCGAGTTTCACCCGCTCGTTAATTTGATGAATGGTCTCGTTGACGTGGCCCACCTCGACCACCTGCGCGCCGTTGGGCGCAATGAATCGCCCGTCTGAGGTGCCGCCTCCCGTGGATACTTCGGGCACGCGACCAGTCGTCGACTCGATACTGTCTATGACCGCGTTAAGCAGTGCCCCGGGCTCGGTCAAAAAGGGCTCGCCACTCAGCGACCACTCGATGTCATAGGTCAGACCACCTTTGTCCAGAATGGCCTCACAGCGCTCACGAATCGCGTCGGCCGTGACTTCGGTGCTGAACCGCAGATTGAAAAGCACCTCGACGCTGCCAGGGATGACGTTAGTCACGCCCTGTCCAGCGCGAATAGTTGAGATCTGCAGGGAAGTGGGGTCAAAAAAGTCATTGCCCTGATCCCATGGCTCCGCGACCAATGCGTTGAGTGCCGGCATCGCCCGATGAATCGGGTTATCGGCGAGGTGTGGGTAGGCGATGTGGCCCTGCTTGCCGTGAATCACTAGTCGTGCGTTGAGCGAGCCCCGGCGCCCGTTTTTGACGAGATCGCCGAGTTCGCGCGTGCTGGAAGGCTCGCCCACCACGCACCAGTCGATCTGCTCGCCCCGGTCTTTCAGCGTCTCCATGACGCGGACCGTCCCGTCTTTGGCGGGCCCCTCTTCATCAGAAGTGATCAGAAAGCCGATACGGCCGGAATGATCCGGGTGCGCGCCGACAAAGTGTTCGCAGGCCACCACCATGGCGGCGAGGCTGGCCTTCATATCTGCGGCCCCGCGACCAACGATATCAGCGCCCGCTTCGGTGGCGATGAAGGGGTCGGACTCCCATTGCCCCGTGTCTCCGGGGGGCACCACGTCAGTGTGTCCGGCAAAGACCAGCAGCGGCCCCGATGAACCGCGCGTCGCCCAGAAATTATCGACCTCACCGAAGCGCAGGGGCTCGACTGCAAATCCTGCCTGCTGCAAACGCGCCATCATTAGCGACTGGCAGCCCGCGTCCTCCGGGGTGACCGAGGCGCAGGCGATCAGCTCTCGGGTCAGGGCGAGCGTGGGCTCCTGTGTATCAGTTGTTGGCATGCAGCATCTCGTTCAGCTCGATTGCGCTCTTGTTGGTCAGGCATTGCACGGCACCGGTGCTGGAGTGGCGCCTGAACAAAAGATCTGACCGCCCCGCTAACGTTCTCGCGGAGACCGTCTCGATAGTGTCACCGCCGTCATCCAGCACGCTGACCTTGGTGCCCGCGGTCACGAATAAACCCGCTTCAATCGTGCAACGATCCCCCAGCGGGATACCCAAGCCAGCGTTCGCGCCGATCAAGCATTCTTTGCCCACCGAGATCACAATATCCCCGCCGCCCGAGAGTGTGCCCATGGTGGAGCAGCCGCCGCCCAGATCTGAACCTTCGCCGACCCAGACCCCTGCCGAGATGCGGCCTTCGATCATCCCGGGGCCTGAGGTGCCGGCATTGAAGTTGATAAAACCCTCGTGCATGACAGTGGTGCCTTCACCCAGATAGGCCCCCAGACGGACTCTGGCAGTGTGCGCAATGCGGACCCCCACAGGGACCACATAGTTGGTCATCTTTGGAAATTTATCGACGCTCGAGACTTCGAGCACCGAACCTTTAAGTCGCGCGTCCAGCTGGCGTTGCGGGAGCTCCTCAAGATCGACCGGACCCTGGTCTGTCCATGCCACATTGGGCAGCAGACCGAATAGTCCGGTCAGATCGGTTTCGTGGGGCTTCACCTGTCGATGAGAGATGAGATGCAGCTTGAGGTAGGCCTCCTCCACTGAGCTCGGTGGTGCGTTGTCGACTAGCGGTGTCGCCACTACTTTGCCCTCCGCGGCGGCCAGCTGCGTCGCGAGACCGGCCCCGGCGCTGTCGCCCGCTGCCTCCAGGCCTCTTGATAGCGCCGTGAGCTGTGCGGCGTCCAGTCTCCCCGACACGCCAGACAGCACGCTGGACAGCTCGTCGCTCACGTGCGCGACGGGTTGCGGGTAGAAGGTGTCCAGCACGGCGCCCTGAGCGTTCTCCGACACAATGCCTAAACCAAAACCGTGAAGCGAGCTCATGACTGTGATTCCTCAGATATTAAACAGTTGCGCATAGTCTTCCGCCTTGAAGCCCACTGACACCGCGTTGTTCCACTCAAGAACCGGCCGCTTGATCAAGGTGGGTTGGGTCTGCAATACACTAACGGCATCACCGCCCTCCAAGGCGGCTTTGTCACCCTCGGATAACTGCTTGAAGGTGGTGCTGCGTCGATTAATCAGTCGCTCGGACCCAACCGCCGAAAGCCACTCATTGATCTTCGCAGCAGACGGCGTATCGGCTCTCAGATCGACGAACTCGTGCGTCAGACCCTGATCATCGAGCCACTTGCGCGCCTTGCGGACCGTATCGCAATTGGGAATCCCAAAGAGGGTTGCCTGACTCATCAGAGAGACCTTTACAGTGCTTAATAGTTTACGGGCTGGGGCGTCAAGCCGGATTGCGTCGTCCCGTGTCAGGCGGCGCAGAGTAGCAGAATTGCGCTGATACCGCCGCGGCGGTCAGGCCTTGTTGCAACGCTTCGGGTGTTTTCGCGCGGGGTAGCAGGTGCGGCAGATCTCGCAGACCCGGCCATCGCAACCGCGAGCCGTGCAGTACTCTCTGCCGTAATAAATGATTTGCAGGTGCAGGGCGTTCCAGCGCGCTTCGGGAAAAGCGCGTTTCAGGTCCCGCTCGGTTTCGACCACGTTCCGTCCCCGGGTCAGTCCCCATCGCTGCGCAAGACGGTGGATATGGGTGTCTACAGGAAAAGTCGGTAATCCAAATGCCTGTGCCATCACCACACTCGCGGTTTTGTGGCCCACTCCCGGTAGTTTCTCCAGCGCCTCAAGATCAGCCGGTACTTCGCCGCCGTGGTCTGCCAACAGCAGCTCACTCAAACGATGAATCGCTTTGGATTTCTGCGGCGAGAGACCGCACGGGCGGATGATGCTCCGGATCTCTTCGACGCTCAGTGTGACCATGTCCTCAGGACAATCCGCCTTGACAAACAACCCCGGGGTCACCTGGTTGACCCGCTCGTCGGTGCACTGCGCGCTGAGGAGCACGGCAATCAGGAGGGTATAGGGGTCCTTATGATCGAGTGGTACCAGCGTGGTCGGATACAGAGACTGCAGCTTCTCATCGATATAAGCGATGCGCTCGGCTTTGTTCAGATTGCTGTTCACAGTTATCTCACACTCATCGAGCCGCTCACGTCACCCGGCTGATTTCACTGCGTGGGCGATGCGCTCCGCCGCTTCAACGCATTGCCCGAGCTCGGCTACCAGTGCCAGACGGATCCGGTGTGCGCCGGGGTTGCCGGCCGCGGTGTCCCGAGCGAGATACCGACCGGGCAGGACTTTGACGCCGGCACGCTGCAGCAGGTGCTGGGCGAAGGTCTCGTCGTCGATCGGCGTCTCGGGCCACAGGTAAAAGCCGGCATCAGGGGAGGGAGTCGCGAGCACGGGCGCCAAAATGGGCGTCACGGCGGCAAATTTTTCCCGGTAGCGCGCCCGGTTGTCGCGCACATGCACTTCGTCGCCCCATGCCCACTCGCTGGCAATTTGATGATGGGGCGGCATCGCGCAGCCGTGATAAGTACGGTACCGGCGAAATTGCTCAATCCAGTGCGGATCCCCCGCCACGAACCCGGAGCGCAGGCCGGGCAGGTTGGATCGCTTGGAGAGACTGTGAAAACACAGACAGTGTCGGTAGTCCGTGTTGCCCATCGCGGCGGCCGCTTCAAGCAAACCCGCGGGCGGGTGCTGTTCGTCCGGGTAGATCTCGCTGTAGCACTCGTCGCTGGCGATCACAAAATCGTGCTCCTGCGCCAACGTAATCAGTCTTTGCAATGCCTCCCGGGACATCACCGCGCCGGCGGGGTTCCCCGGAGTGCAGATAAACAAAAGCTGGCAGGCTTGCCACTGTTCTTCAGTCACCGAGTCAAAATCCGGCAAGAAGCCATTGCTGGCGTCGCAATTGAGCAAGAGGGGCTCGGTACCCGCCAGTAGCGCCGCGCCTTCATAAATCTGGTAGAACGGATTCGGGCAGAGCACCGCGCCGGCTCTGCCATGGGTCACCAGCGTCTGTGCCACGGCAAAGAGACCCTCTCGCGTGCCATTCAGGGGCAGGACATGTCGGTCGGCATCCAGCGAGGGCAGGTGGAAACGACGCTCCAACCAAGCGCTGATTGCGGCGCGAAGTTCAGGTCGACCTGCTGTGGCCGGGTATTGCGCCACCAGTGCTGCGTGCTCGCTCAGTAACTCGGTCACCCTCTCGGGCGGCGCATGCTGCGGTTCACCGATGGTGAGCGGAATGAGCGGCTGATCGGAGGGGGAGAGCCCCTCAAAGAGTTGCCCCAGCTTTTCAAAGGGGTAGGGGTGCAGCGTATCGAGACCGGTATTCAAATACTCAGCTCCGATACGGCATTATCATCGTGCTGGCCGGCACCCAAAGCCTCGATGAGGTCGCTCTCAAGCGAGGCGAGCAGCGCGTCATCTTGTAATTGACCGCCTGCTGCATCGGCGAGAAAAAAGATGTCTTCGACGCGCTCGCCGAGAGTTTGGATCTTGGCGCCTTGCACCGACACATCGTATCGCGACAGCACCGACCCCAGCCGTGCCAGTAATCCGGGCCGGTCTGCGGTGGTGACTTCGAGCGTCGTCAGGTGGCTGGTCTCGTCTTGTGAGAACTCGATGGTAGTGGGAATAGTGAAGGCTTTGACCGTTCTGGGCGTATGTCGGGACACGGGTTTCAGCTCGGACTCGTTGAGGTATTGGCGGATCCTGTCCTCGATCTCCAGAAAAGTATCCGGATGACTATCAAGTGAGGCGCCATCGCTCTTTAGGACAAAGAAGGTGTCAAGAGTGCTGCCATCGGTATCGCTGTAAATGCGTGCATCGTGGATGGTGAGGTCCAGCGTCTCAAGCGCCGCGCAGATCCGCGCAAAGGTAATGGGTTCATCCAGCGTGTGCACAAAAATCTGGGTCGCATTACCGATAGGCGATTCGCCGGCTTGCCGCACCAGCACCAACGCGCCACGCTCGTGGTTGTGGTCCGCGATAGCCTCGGTGTGCCAGGCAATATCCTCGGCGCGCTCCCGAAGAAAATAGTCCTCTCCCCGGGTGGACCAGAGCCCCTCCAGCTCATCCCGGAGGAAGCCACGGTATTCCAGCGCGTCAGCGGCACTGTGCTTGGTCTCCTGAATGACTTGTTCCCTGTCGAGGGGATTGTCTAGACCCCGGCTCAGGGCGCGACGAGTTTCGGTATAGAGTTGGCGCATCAGCGAGGCGCGCCAGGCGTTCCAGAGCTCGGGGTTGGTGCCAGCGATATCGGCTACGGTCAGCGTATAAAGATAGTCGAGGCGTTCCTCCGTCACGACAATCTCCGCGAAGCGTTGGATTTCTTCGGGGTCGGAGATATCCCGGCGCTGGGCGATTTGGCTCATCAAGAGATGATTCTTCACGAGCCAAACAATTAATTCGGTGTCGGTCTGCGATAGACCGTGATCGGTACAGAACGTCTCGGCATCCACCGCCCCGAGCTCCGAGTGATCGCCGCCCCGACCTTTGCCGATATCGTGAAACAGTGCCGCAATGTAGAGCAGTTTTGGGTCTCTAAGCCGGCGGGCTATCCGGGTGGATACGGGGAACCGGTCGGTGTAGTCAGCACGCATGAAGCGGCGGGTATTGGCGATCACCTCCGTCGTGTGCGCGTCGACGGTATAGGCGTGGAATAAATCGAACTGCATCTGCCCGATGATCTTGCCAAAAGCGGGCAGGTATCGGCCCAACACGCCATGACGTGACATGCGCCTCAGCTGCTTGGTCATATTGTGGGGTACACCGAGCACGTCCATAAACAGATCGCGGTTTTCCTGCGAGGCCCGAAAGGCGTCGTCGATGAGGGGTGAGTCGCGGCGCAGCAGGCGTTGCGTGTTGGGCTCGATGCGATCGACCAAGGGGTCGTTGCCAATCAACACGAATACCCGTAACAGATTGCTCGGGTTATCCTGAAACACGTTGTCGTGCCGGGCTCTGATGCGGCTGTTGCTGACCTCGAAATCATCATCAATGACGCGAACATCGGAGTCGGCTGCATCAGCCAGCCGGTGCTCAAACACCTCAATCAGCAATTCATTGAGCTGGCTGAGCGTTTTCATCCAGCGGTAGTACACCTGCATGAACTGCTCGACCGCGAGGGTGTCGCCATCCACCATCCCCCATAAAGCTGCCAGCTTTTTTTGGTGATCAAACAGCAGTCTGTCGTCAGCGCGCCCTGTCATGCTGTGGAGCGCGAAGCGCACCTGGCTGAGAAACTCCTGCCCATCACGCAACTGTTCGCGCTCGGTCTCGCTCAAAAAGTCGGGCTCGTTGACGTCGCCGAGGCCCACACCGAAACATCGCAGCGTGATCCACTCAATGACCTGCAGGTCACGCAGTCCGCCGGGTGAACTCTTGATGTTGGGTTCCAGCGCATATTCGGTATTGCTGTAGCGGTCGTGGCGATTTTGTTGTTCACCCAACTTGCCGCGAATAAAGTCATTGGGTGGCCACATGGCGGAGGGGTCAATGATCTCTGCCAGCGCTTCGACCAAGCCGGCGTCGCCTGCGAGATGACGGGCTTCCATCATTGTGGTCACCACGGTCAGGTCCTCTTTTGCCAACTCCGCGCACTCAGCCAGTGTCCTGACGCTGTGTCCGATTTGCAGTCCCGTATCCCAGAGGCTGGTAACAAACTGTTCCAGTTGACGAGCCGTGTCCGCGTCTGGCGCCTCTCGATTCAAGATCAGTACGTCGATGTCAGACTGCGGGAACAGTTCGCCTCTGCCGTAACCGCCGACAGCAATCAGTGCTGCCGTTGAGTGCTCTCCCACGTATTCCACCCAGAGCCGGGTCAGCACCGTGTCGACCATGTCGCTGGTTTGTTGGAGAAACGGCGCAATCGCCTTGCCGGGCGCAAAGTTCTCGGCCAGAGCTTCCCGCGCTGTCTGCAGAAAACGCCGCGCCGCTAGCGCAGGGTTGGTGTCCTGCGAAAGGAAAGCATCGAGAGGGGGGACGGATGCGTCCGATAGTGCCTCAGAAGGGGAAGCTTTCATCCTGCCTCCGGGTGAGCACTTCGCAACCCGTGTCTGTGACAACGATGGTGTGCTCCCACTGTGCGGACAGCCGGCCGTCCCGCGTGGTCACGGTCCAGCCATCTCGCGCATTCAACTTTGTGTAGCGCTTACCGGCGTTGATCATGGGCTCAACCGTGAAGGTCATGCCGGGCTCCAGTTTCAAGCCCGTACCGGGTTTGCCGTAGTGGAGCACCTGCGGGTCTTCATGGAAAACCTGACCGATACCATGGCCGCAATATTCCCTGACCACCGAGTAATAGTTGGATTCGGCGTGCTGCTGAATGACATGGCCCAGATCGCCTAATGTAGCCCCGGGTTTGACCAGCGCCAGCGCCTGATACAGACACTCCTGGGTGACGCGCATCAGGCGATCAGCATGGGGTGCGACGTCGCCGACACCGACCATGATGCTGGTATCGCCATGCCAGCCGTCTTTGATCACCGTGACGTCGATGTTGATGATGTCGCCATTGCGCAATTTCTTACTGTCCGACGGGATGCCGTGGCAAATGACCTCGTTCACCGACGTGCAGATCGACTTGGGGAAGCCCTTATAGTTGAGCGGGGCAGGGATCGCTTTTTGCACGTTAACGATGTGATCGTGGCAAATACGGTCAATTTCGCCGGTCGTCATGCCCACTTCGACTTGAGGTCCGATCATCTCGAGGACCTCTGCAGCGAGACGGCCCGCTTCGCGCATGGCGTCGATCTCAGTGTCGGTTTTGGGTATCACGGTGCTCATCAGCGACTGCCGGCGGTAATGGGTGCAGGGGGTGCGAGAGTGTAACCGACTCTGAGACCCTTTTGGGGCGCGCTTTTACTGTCTCGACGCCTGTGGTATAAAGCGCGCCGCTGGAGCGATCCGGCACGCCAATAACGGCAAATAGCACGCCCCCTCGCAGTTGCGGACCCGGGTGCCGGTTTCCGGTTGGAGTCGCAGGAAGGGGCGGAAGGTTAACCCAAACAGAGAGTTTGACTATGACGCAGGTAAGCATGCGTGACTTGCTGCAGGCAGGTGCGCACTTCGGACACCAGACCCGTTTCTGGAACCCCAAGATGGATCAATACATTTTTGGGGCCCGGAACAAAATCCACATCATCAACCTCGAGCACACCGTGCCCGCCTTCAACGACGCGCTGAATACTGTCAAGCGTCTGGCGGAAAACAAAAATCAGGTGATGTTCGTCGGCACCAAGCGCGCCGCTGGCAAGATCGTTGAGGAGCACGCGCGCCGCTGTGGCATGCCTTTCGTCAGCCATCGCTGGCTCGGCGGCATGCTGACCAACTACAAGACGATCCGTTCTTCGATCAAGCGCCTCCGGGAGCTGGAAGAGCAGGAGCGTGATGGCACCTTCGCCAAGCTGACGAAGAAAGAGGCGTTGATGCGCTCTCGTATGAAGGAAAAGCTTGAGCGGTCCATCGGCGGCATCAAGGAAATGTCGGGCCTGCCCGACGTGCTGTTTGTCGTGGATGTCGATCACGAGCGCATTGCCGTCACCGAAGCCAACAAGCTGGGCATTCCGGTGATCGGCATTGTCGACACCAACAGCGATCCCGACGGCGTCGATTACGTGATTCCAGGCAACGACGACGCGATCCGCGCGATCAAGCTGTACGTCACTGCTGTGGCTGACGCCGTACAGGCGGGTAAAGCGGCGGCGGGCGAAGTGGTATCCGCTGATGAGTTTGTTGAGGTGACCGAAGCAGAGGCAGCGCCTGCTCCCGTTCAAGAGGCCACTGGAGCAGCTGAGCCAGCGGCTGAAGCGGCAGCGCCAGAGTCGGCTGAAGCACCCGAGCCGGCTGAAGCGGCTGCCGATGACAGCGCGGAAGCGGAACCCGAGGCGCCCGCTGAGGCCGATGCGGCCGAGGACGCGGAGAAGCCCGCCTCCTGACGCGCGACCCGGCTCGCTTTTGGGGTCTGTGGCCCCGGAACCATCAACGATTCTGCCGCCTTAACGGGCGGCTTCAAGAGGAAATAACATGTCTGCGGCATTGGTTAAGGAACTGCGCGAGAGGACCGGATTGGGTCTGATGGAGTGTAAAAAAGCGCTCTCGGAGGCGGGTGGTGATATCGACGCGGCGATTGAGGCGCTTCGCAAGTCCAGTGGCATGAAAGCGGCTAAGAAAGCCGGTCGCACCGCGGCGGATGGCGTGGTGGCGATACAGACTGCGGATGATGGCAGTTTTGGCGCGATGGTCGAGATCAACAGCGAGACTGACTTTGTTGCGCGAGACGATAACTTCCTGACCTTTGTCCGCAGCGTCGTGGGCAAGGCTTACGAGCAGCGCATTGACGATGTGACCGTGCTCGCAGAGGGTGATACCGAAGAGGCTCGCCAGGCGCTGGTACAAAAGATTGGTGAGAACATCAGTGTCCGGCGCGTGGTGACCCACGAGGCAGACGGCGGAGTCATTGGTGGTTACGTTCACGGCAATAATCGTATCGCCGTACTCGTGTCACTGAAGGGCGGTTCAGAAGAGCTCGCGCGCGATGTGGCCATGCACGTGGCGGCCGTTAACCCTCAGGTCGTTTCCCCCGATGATATGCCAGAGGACCTCGTCGCCAAGGAGCGTGAGATTTACTCCGCACAAGCTCAGGATTCAGGCAAGCCGCCGGAGATTGTCGAGAAGATGATCGACGGCCGGATTCGCAAGTTTCTCTCCGAGAACAGCCTGACCGAGCAAGCCTTCGTCAAAGACCCCGACACCACGGTGGGCAAGCTGGTCTCGCAGGCGGGTGCCGAAGTGCTCGGTTTTACCCGCTTCGAGGTGGGCGAGGGCATCGAAGTCGAGAAAGTCGATTTTGCTTCCGAGGTGGCTGCACAGCTCGGTAACTGATCCCGGCGCTCCACTCTCGCACTGATCCCGGCCTGCTATCAGGTCGGGATGACAAGAATCACCAAGGTTTCTGTATCAACAGTGACCTCCCGGTCCGGTAGCATGGGGCGGCACGGCTTGGGCAGGCGGAGATAGGGTCAAATGGCGGCGGACAAGGTCTACAAGCGCATACTGCTGAAGCTGAGCGGCGAGGCGTTAACCGGTCAGGAAGCCTTCGGTATTGATCCTAAAGTCTTGGACCAACTGGCGCTCGAGATCGGCCAGCTGGTCGGTATTGGCGTACAGGTAGGACTGGTCGTCGGCGGCGGTAATTTATTCCGCGGTGCGGCCCTGAATGCGGCCGGTTTGGATCGCGTTACCGGCGACCACATGGGCATGTTGGCCACCGTCATGAATGCGCTGGCGCTGCGTGACGCCCTCGAGCGCTCCAATATCGCCACCCAGGCCATGTCCTCCATTCCCATGAGCGGCGTGGTGGAGCATTACGACCGGCGCAAAGCGATCAGAGCGCTGTCGAACGGCGATGTCGTTATTTTTGCGGCGGGCACCGGTAACCCCTTCTTTACCACCGATTCCTCAGCCTGTTTGCGCGGTATCGAGGTCAAAGCCGATGTCGTGTTGAAGGCGACGAAGGTCGATGGCGTGTACAGTGCCGACCCGGTCACCGACCCCGATGCAGTGAAATATGACGTGCTGACCTATGACGAGGTGCTCGATAAAAAGCTGGGTGTCATGGATCTGACCGCGATTTGTCTGGTCAGAGATCACGATATGCCGGTGCGGGTCTTCAATATGGCGCAGCGAGGTGCGCTGCTCAGTATTGTCCGGGGCGGGGATGAGGGCACGCTGATTCAGGCTTGATAGCGCAACGCGACGCGCTTCAGTTAAGAAGAACAACATTCAGGATTCATCATGATCGACGACATCAAGCAGGACACCGAAGAGCGAATGGGTAAGGCCCTCGAGGCGCTCTCCCATAACTTCAATAAAATTCGCACTGGTCGGGCACACCCGAGTTTGCTGGACAGCATTCGGATCGAGTATTACGGCGCCGAAACGCCGCTTAACCAGTTAGCCAACATCAACATTGAAGACGCCCGAACGCTGAGTGTGGTGGCGTTTGACAAGGCGATTACGCCGGATATCGAGCGCGCCATTCTCAAGTCGGATCTGGGATTGAACCCGGCGACGGCGGGCGATGTGATGCGCATTCCGATGCCGGTGCTGACCGAGGAGACCCGCAAGGGCTATATTAAACAGGCCCGCGCTGAAGCGGAGTCCGCTCGGGTATCCGTCCGCAACGCTCGTCGCGATGGCCTCGGCATGCTCAAAGAATTGCTCAAGGAGAAAGAGATCTCCGAGGATGATGAGCGCCGTGGTCAGGATGTCATCCAGAAGCTGACCGATGACTATGTCGCCAAGGTCGAGGCTGCCTTGGGCGAGAAAGAAACCGACCTCATGGCCATCTGAGGCTTGAGACCCCGCACCCGTGCAAGCATCTGATATTCAGCCCCGTACCGTCCCCCGGCACCTGGCCATCATTATGGACGGGAACAATCGCTGGGCGCGCCGGGAGGGGTACCCGGGCGTGGCGGGGCATCGAGCGGGCGCCGAGGTGGTACGAGAGATCGTGTCGGCCTGCGAATCCCGGGGGATCCAGTACCTGACCTTATTTGCGTTCTCCAGTGAAAACTGGGGTCGTTCCAGGACAGAGGTACGGGCGCTACTGGCCTTGCTCTCTCGCTACCTGCGCAATGAAGTCGCCAAGTTGGCCTCGGACGGCGTGCGACTGCGGGTGATTGGCAGAAGAGATCGGTTCAGTCCGGGACTGCAGCGATTAATGGCCAAGGCCGAGGCGGCGACGGCATCCGGTGATCGGGCGACGCTCACGCTGGCGCTGGACTACGGCGGCCGCTGGGATGTGACGCAGGTGACCCAATCCATCGCACGCGATGTGGCCTCGGGTAAGATGTCGCCCGATGACATTAACGAAGACACGATCTCACAGCGACTCGCCACGGCGGAGTTGCCTGACCCGGATCTCTGTATCCGCACGGCGGGGGAAACACGCGTCTCTAACTTCCTGCTGTGGCAGTTTGCCTACGCCGAATTCTGGTTTACCGAAGTCCTGTGGCCCGATTTCGACGAGACCGTATTGGATCTTGCCCTCGCTGATTACGCGGTGCGGGAGCGACGTTTTGGCGTCCGCCCACTGTTACATCGCTACTAACGGCGCCCCGGAGAAGCACGCATGCTCCGCCAGAGGGTGATCACAGCACTGATTCTCGCGGGGGCGCTCATTGCGACCCTGCTGTTCGCTCCCTATCCCCTGCAAGCGATATTGTTTGCCTTGGTGGCCGCTGCCGGTGGCTGGGAATGGGCGGCGCTGGTCGGTGCCCAGAGCGCGCTTTTCCGAGCGCTCTATGCTGCCGTCATACCCCTACTCTGCGCCGCGTTGTGGATGGGTCTGGCGCTTGACGGCCCCGAAGCGGCGCTGCATGCCCGGCCCTGGCTGGCCGCTACCGTGCTCTTGTGGTCTGCCATGCTGGTGGGGCTCAAGTATTACTCCGCTGGCCGCGGCGTGTGGGGTTACGCGTGGGTGCGCGCGCTGATGGGGTGGCTGATGCTCACGGCAACCTGGCTTGCTGTGACCGTGTGCTTAACACTGATCAACGGACCTTTTGTCGTCTTCCTCTTGATACTGACTGTCGCGGCAGCTGACATCGGCGCCTACTTTGCCGGCCGGCGCTTCGGGCAGCATGCGCTGGCCGCCGAGATCAGTCCGGCCAAAACCTGGGAAGGTTTCTGGGGCGGCATGCTATGCGTGGCGCTGCTGGCCACTGTGATCTGGCAAAACCTGCCCCTGTCGCAACTCCATCTGGGTTGGAGCTCGCTCATGGTGCTGGGACTGGCGACGGCAGGGGCCTCAGTGGTTGGAGATTTGACGGTCAGCCTGTTCAAGCGGGAAGTGGGTCTAAAAGACTCCGGGTCGTTGCTACCGGGTCATGGCGGCCTCATGGATCGCCTCGACAGTATCTGCGGCGCCGCGCCTGTTTTTTCCCTTGGCCTGTTGTTGATTGGTTACTGATCGATGCGTCAGGTAGCGGTGTTGGGTGCAACGGGCTCTATCGGCCGGTCTACCCTCGATGTGATTCAGCGCCACCCCGATCGGTATCGGGTCACCCTGCTGTCTGCACATCGCTCTGTGGACGATATGGAAGCGCTGTGCCGAACCCATCAGCCAGCCCATGCGGTGATGGGGGACCCAGACGCCGCGGCAGCGCTTGCCGATCGGCTTGCCGACCTGTCGGCGGTGAGGGTCGAGTGCGACGCAGCGGTGCTGGATGATTTGGTGGCGGAGCCCAACGTGGACTCTGTTGTCGCCGGGATCGTGGGCTTTGCGGGGCTGCGCCCGACACTGAGCGCAGCCAGAGCGGGGAAAACGATTCTGCTCGCCAACAAGGAGGCGCTGGTGAGTGCTGGGGGACTGTTCATGGAGACGGTCCGCCAAGGCGGCGCCACCCTGTTGCCCGTCGACAGTGAGCACAATGCCATGCATCAGTGTCTGCCGGTCGCCTCTGACGGGCGCCCCGATATGACCGATGTCGAGAAAATCCTGCTGACTGCGTCAGGAGGACCCTTCCGCGGTCGTTCCAGATCGTCTCTGGACGGTGTCTCGCCTGAGGAGGCCTGCGCGCACCCCAATTGGTCGATGGGCCAGAAGATTTCAGTCGACTCCGCCACGCTGGCGAACAAGGGTCTGGAGTTGGCCGAGGCCTGTTGGTTGTTTGATCGACGTCCAGATGAGATAGAGATTGTGGTGCATCCCCAGAGCATCGTGCACTCGATGATTCGTTATCGCGATGGGTCGGTGCTGGCGCAATTGGGCCAACCGGATATGCGCACGCCCATCGCCTATTGTCTTGCCTGGCCCGAGCGTGTCGACGCGGGCGTGGAGGCTCTGGATATCGTCAGCGCAGGCCGCCTGGATTTCGAGGCGCCCGATCTGGAGGCCTTTCCCTGCCTCGCTTTGGCGCAATGGGCCATTACTCAGCCAGGCGGTATGTGTGTCTTCAGTGCTGCCAATGAAATTGCGGTGGCGGCGTTCCTGTCCGGCGAGATCCGTTTTACAGACATCGACAGAGTGATTGACGCTGCGTTGAAAGCGACCGATTTGGCGGAACCTGACAGCCTCGATGCGGTCCAAACACTTGATCAAAAGGCGCGGGAGGCCGCGCAAGCGTGTATAGCGAGTGGCCTCACTCGCTCTGAATCCTAGGACGAGGCGGTGCTCGATACCCTGCAAACTATCTTTGTCGCGCTGGCAACCTTTGCCATCGTCGTGGCGTTTCATGAATACGGTCATTTCTGGATGGCGCGCCGTGCGGGCGTAAAAGTCCTGCGATTCTCGATCGGCTTCGGACGGCCCTTGGTTCGCTGGCAGGGCAAGGACGACACTGAATATGTGATCGCCGCGATTCCGTTGGGTGGCTACGTGCGCATGGCAGATGAGCGCGACGGCGAGATCGCCGAGGAAGATCTGCCCCGCGCACATAACCGCCAATCTGTATCCAAGCGCATTGCGATTGCCGCCGCGGGCCCGATCGCCAATTTCCTTTTGGCAGTTGTTGTGCTGTGGGGACTTTTCTTTAGAGGCGAAGTGGGGATCGTGCCTGAAATCGACACGGTGACACCGAACTCTCTTGCTGAGGCAGCGGGACTGCAGGCCGGTCAGGAAATCATAGCGATTGATGGTCGCGAAACGCCGACCGTGGCGGCGGTCAATTTTGCCCTACTCGAGCGGCTTGGGGATTCGGGGATGCTGACAGTGGCTGCCCGCTATCCGGGGTCAGATGTTGTCACCGAGTCCGAAGCGCGCATCAGCCAATGGCTCAAAGGCGAAGAAGAACCCGATCTCCTCGGGGCGCTCGGTGTCACGATTCGCATGCCGCCGGTGCTTCCCATGGTCGGTGGGCTGACCGAGGACGGAGCCGCCGCGCAGGCGGGCTTCCTGAAGGGCGACCTTATTGTCAGCGCCGACGGAGAGGCGATTCCGCTGTGGATGGACTGGGTGACCTATGTTCGCGCCAGGCCCGATCAAGCCATTATGGTGGAGGTCGAACGCGAGGGTGCCCGTCAGCGTCTGTCGGTCACGCCGGCCGCCGTGGTGGCAGAGGGAGAGCGCATTGGCGCGGTTGGCATGTCTGTGGTGCTACCGGTGATCCCCGATGCGCAGCAACGCCATTTTGATCGGGGACTTGTGGAGGCACTGGTGGCCTCGGTGAAGCGAACCGGTGAACTGGTGGCGTTTACCTTCAAGTCTATTGGCCGAATGCTGCAGGGGCTGATATCGCCCAGCAACCTCTCGGGGCCCATTACGATCGCCAAAGTCGCCGCCTCGACGGCTGAGGCGGGCTGGGTGGCCTGGTTCGGATTTTTGGCCCTGCTCAGCGTGTCTTTGGGTGCCCTGAACCTGCTGCCGATACCGGTTCTGGATGGTGGACACTTGGTGTTTTACGGATTTGAGGCGGTTCTCGGCAAGCCGTTGCCGGATCGGATTCAGATGGCAGGCTATCAGGTCGGACTGGTATTGGTGCTGAGCATCATGGTGTTTGCCCTGTATAATGATTTTTCGAAATTCTGACGGCGCAGGATGACAGGCTGTTTCACAATCACCGACACCCGCCCCTGCGCGCTGAGCGTGAAATTGGGCGGCTTGCGCGGCACCTTGGAAACAGGTTTTACAGAAAACACCTTATGCGGTTAACACACCACCACAAGCAGCGAGGCACTCGCCTCGGAGCACTCGTTACGCTGTTGGTCTCGCTGCTGGCCTTCCTCGGCGGCGGGCAGTGGGCGCTGGCTCAGACCGAGCCCTTCGTGATTCAAGACATTCGAGTGGAGGGTTTGCAGCGGATCTCCCCCGGCAGTGTGTTTGCGGCACTGCCGGTTGGTGTCGGCGATACGGTGGATACCTTCGCAGTGCGTGCAGCGGCCAAGAGTCTGTTTGCCTCAGGCAATTTTGATGACATCTCGATTGCCCGGGATGGCGGCGTGCTGGTGGTGGTTGTGGCGGAGCGTCCCAGCATCAGTGAGATCACCATTGATGGCAACAAGGCCATTGAGACCGAGGCGCTGTTAGATGGATTAAAGGGAGCAGGCCTGTCCGTAGGTCAGGTCTTCCAGCGTTCTACGCTAGAGGGGATGCAGCTCGAGCTGCAGCGCCAGTATGTGTTGCAGGGCCGATACGACGCGACGATTGACTCTGAAGTCATCGCTGAACCCCGTAATCGTGTGTCGATCGCGATTGATGTGAACGAGGGTACGGTGGCCACGATTCAGCATATCAATGTAGTGGGCAACACGATTTTCTCGGACGAGGACCTGATCGATCTGTTCGAGCTCAAGACCGGCGGCTGGTTCTCATTTTTTACCAGCGACAATAAATACTCCAAGGAAAAGCTGACGTCCGATTTGGAGACGTTGTCTTCCTATTATCTGGACCGGGGTTATCTGCAGTTCAATATTGACTCTACTCAGGTCGCGGTTTCTCCTAACAAGGAAGAGGTCTATATCACGGCGAACGTCACCGAGGGTGCCAAGTTCACTGTCAGCGAGGTGGGCTTGAGCGGTGATTTGGTGCTGCCCGAGGAAGACCTCAATCGTTTCTTGATCGTGCAGCCTGAGCAGATCTATTCCCAGCAACTGGTGACCGCCACCGAAGACTACCTGACCCGCCGGCTCGGTAACGAGGGCTACAATTTCGCCAAGGTCACGGGCATGCCTGAGATCGACGAAGAAAACAGCACGGTGGTCATGAAATTCTTCATCGACCCCGGCAAGCGCACCTACGTTCGGCGCATCAATTTTGCGGGCAACATGACCACCATGGATGACGTGCTGCGGAGGGAAATGCGTCAGATGGAGTCCGCCCCCGCGTCTTCAGCGGCCATCGAGCAGTCTCGCATCCGGCTGGAACGGCTGGGCTTTTTCAAAACGGCGACGGTGGAAACCAACGAGGTGCCGGGCTCTGACGACCTGATCGACGTCGATTTTGCGGTGGAGGAGCAGTCCTTTGGCTCGATCGGCGGCAGTTTGGGTTACGCGCAGGACGCGGGCCTGATTCTCGGGTTGAACCTACAGCAGAACAACTTTCTGGGAACCGGTCGCCGGGTTGGGATCTCGCTGAACTCCTCTCGTTATCAGGACGTGATCAGCTTCAACTACACCAATCCCTATTTCACGGAAGACGGCGTCAGTCGCGGATTTGGTGTCTTCTATCGCAAAACCGATCTCTCCAAGATCAACGTGGCGAGCTACACCACCGATACCTGGGGTGGGAGCATGAACTTCGGCTACCCCATTAGCGAGACGCAGCGCCTCGGTTTCTCGTTAGGGGTCACTGATACCAAGATCACGTCGGGTCAGTACGCGGTGCAAGAAATTTCTGCCAGCCCCCGGCTCGCGCCTGAAATCGAGTATTGGTACTACTCCACGCTGCAAGACGATGGCACCTACGCCGCCGCCGAAGTGCTGGAGCCCATCGATACCTTGCCTCTCTCAGCGCTATCGCCGCCAGATAACGAAGGTTTTCTGGATCTGAACGGTGACAAGTATTTGAACTGGAGCGTAACCGGCAGTTGGCTGCAGTCGACACTCAACCGTGGCCAGTTGGCGACCCGCGGTGCGTCGCAGTCGGTATCCCTTGAAATCGCGGTGCCGCTGTCCGATCTGGAGTTTTACAAACTGAATTACCGCGGCGAGATTTATTTCCCGCTGTTTGGTGAGTTCACGCTGCACTTGCGCGGCGAGTTGGGCTACGGCGATGGCTACGGCGACACCAGTGAACTGCCCTTCTACGAGCATTTTTTCTCCGGTGGCTTTGGATCGGTTAGAGGCTACGAGGCCAATACGCTCGGTCCTCGCTCCACGCCGCCCTCGGTGTATAGCACTAATGCTGCAATTACTGCTATCGACGAGAATGGCTTTCCCGCCGAAATCGGCGGGCCTGACGGTCGTGGCTTCGGTTATTCCGTTGACCCCAAGACCGGCAAAATACCGGTGCAGCAGTTTTACAACGAACCGGACCCCTTCGGCGGCAACGTGTTGATTGAAGGCAGTGCCGAAGTACTGTTCCCCATGCCGTTTATCAAAGATCGCAGTTCGCTGAGATCGGCGCTGTTCTTCGATGTAGGCAACGTTTTCAATACAAATTGCCGTGAAAATCAGGTGAATTGTTTTGGTATCGACGCCGGTGAATTACGTTACTCTGTTGGCATTGGCGTAACGTGGCTGTCCGGTTTTGGCCCGCTGACTTTCAGTTTGGCCAAGCCGCTGAATGCCAGTCCAATCGATGAAAGGGAAGTCTTCCAGTTCACGCTGGGACGAGGCTTCTGATATGAGAAAAAATGGAGAAAGTTCAATGAACGCACGTGTGTGGCTGGCAGGCCTGCTGATGGCCGTTTTGCCATCAATCGTTATGGCGCAGGGCCGAATTGCGGTCGTCAATCTGGAGCAGGCGATTCTGCAAACCGATGTGGCGCAACAGCGGCTGCAGGAGTTTGAGGCCAATGAGGACTTCGCATCCGATAAGTCACAGTTTGATGCCTTGCGTGCCGAGCTCGATCAACTGGTCAAAGATTTCCAACGTGACCAGGCAGCGATGAGCGAGGAAGATCAGGTCGCGGCCCGACAGAAGATGGCCAGCAAACAGTCTGATCTCGAGTACGTTGCCAAGAAATTGCAAACGCTGCAGACCCAGAATGCGCAGCGCGTGATGCAGGAACTGGCGCCACAGGCACAAGAGGTACTGCGCGAGATCATCGAGACCGATCAGATTGGCCTTTTGCTCCAGCAGCAGGCAGTGATTCACGCCGACCTGGGCTACAACATTACGGCGAAAGTCTCGGACAAAATGAATCAAATGGGCGCTGAATAAGCGCCATGACCACCCTCGGGGAGCTCGCCAAAGTCTTGGAGCTCGAGCTCCGGGGGGATCCAACGCGCTCCATCGCCAATCTGGCGGCACTGGAGTCTGCCACCGCGGATGACCTGAGCTTCGTCTCGGAAAAAAAGCATCTTTCCAAGGTATCTCATACCAGCGCGGGCGCGCTGATCTTACACCCTGACTGGGTCGAGAGCTGGTCCGGCTGCGCGCTGCTAAGCGACACGCCTTATCTGGCGTTTGCCAAAGCAACCCGGATCTTTGATAACCATCCACCCAGCAGTGGACAGATCCACGAGCGAGCCGCCGTTGCAGACAGTGCTGGTCTGGGTGCGGATGTCACCATTGATGCAGGCGCCTGCGTGGAGGCGGATGCGGTGCTTGGAGATCGAGTCTGGATTGGCGCGGGCGCCTACATCGGCCATGGCGCGAGCATCGGTGCGGATACCGTGATCAAGCCCGGTGCAGTGATCTGCCACGCGGTGAAAATCGGCCAGCGGTGTACGATCCACCCCAACGCAACCATCGGTGCTGATGGCTTTGGCTACGCGCCCAGCGCAGAGGGGTGGGTAAAAATCGAGCAGCTCGCGACAGTGGTGATTGGCGACGACGTTGAAATCGGCTCCAACTCGACGGTCGATCGCGGCGCGCTGGAGGATACGGTAGTCGAGGACGGTGTCATCATCGATAACCTGGTGCAGCTAGGGCATGGGGTGCGCGTCGGCCGTCAGACGGTGATCGTCTCCCAAGTCGGGGTCTCCGGCAGCACGAAAATTGGCGCCCGGTGTGTGATTGCTGGGCAGGCGGGCTTGGCGGGGCATCTGGAGATTGCCGACGACGTACATATCGGTGGTCAGGGCAGGGTGGCAAGCTCGGTCACTGAGGCGGGACACTATTCATCGGGTACGCCCATTCAACCGCTGAGGTCCTGGTTGAGAAGCGCCTCACGATTTACCCAATTGGACCAGATGGCGAAACGTATTGCGGAATTGGAGAAAGCTGCCGGTCTCGACCAGCAAGAGGATGACACAGCGTGACACTCGACATTGAAGAAATTCGCAATCGACTTCCCCATCGGTACCCCTTTTTGCTGGTCGACCGTGTGGTGTCGGTAGCGCCCGGTGAGTGCATTGAGGCCTACAAGAACTTGACTATCAATGAGCCGTTTTTCGACGGCCATTTTCCCGGCAAGCCCGTGTTTCCAGGAGTGCTGCTACTTGAAGCCATGGCCCAAGCCGCCGGGATTCTGGGCTTTGTCACCATGGACAAAACCCCAGCAGACGGCTCGATCTACTACTTCGTGGGGGCCGATAATCTGCGCTTTAAGCGACCCTGCGTGCCGGGGGATCAGGTCATGCTTTACGCTAGTATCGTGAGCGAGAGACGCGGTATCTGGAAGTTTGAGGTCGAGGCTCGGGTCGATGACGAGTTGGCGGCGTCAGGCACCATCCTCTGCGCCAATCGTTGATCCATGATCCACGAGACCGCCATTGTTGACTCGGGCGCACGCCTCCATGAATCCGTGGAGGTGGGTCCTTGGTCATTGATCGGACCCGATGTGGAGATCGGTGAGGGCACCAAGATCGAGTCCCATGTGGTCATCAAAGGGCCCACACGAATTGGCGCGCGAAATCACATTTACCAGTTCTCGACGGTGGGGGAGGCGACACCCGACTTGAAGTATCGGGATGAACCAACCGAGCTGCATATCGGTGATGACAATGTGATCAGAGAAAACGTGACCATTCACCGGGGTACCGTCCAGGATCGCTCCCTGACCTCAGTGGGTCATCGCAATCTCATCATGGCTTACGTCCATATTGGCCACGACAGCGTGGTGGGTAACGACACCATTTTGGTCAACAACACGGCCCTAGCCGGTCACGTCGAGATTGGCGACTGGGCGATTCTCTCGGGTTATACGTTGGTGCATCAGTTCTGCAAGATCGGGGCGCACAGCTTCAGCGGGATGGGGACATCGATTGGCAAGGATGTTCCCGCGTTCGTGACGGTAGCGGGGAGTCCGGCTGAGGCGAAAACGATCAATGCCGAGGGACTGCGTCGACGCGGTTTCGAAAGCGCTGAAATATCCGAACTCAGACGGGCGTTCAAAATCCTCTACCGGCAAGGCCTGACCCTCGATGTTGCCCTGGAACGACTGGAAAGCATGGTCGCCGAGACACCGAGTATCCAGACACTGATCGACTCACTGAAACAATCCCAACGGGGCATCGTTCGTTAGTGTCACAGGAGTCGCTGCGCCTCGGTCTGTGCGCGGGTGAAGCGTCTGGCGATCTGCTCGCAGGCTCGATCTTGCGGGCCTGGCAGCAACGCGGCACTTCGCTCGACATGACAGGCATCGGCGGCGACCAGATGCAGTCACAGGGTCTTGAGTCACTCTGCGCTATAGACCGGTTGGCGGTGATGGGTCTGGTAGAGCCGCTAAAAAGGTTGCCGGAACTGCTAGGTATTCGCCGGCGGCTCATCGCGCAGCAGCAGCGCGTGACGCCAGACCTCTTTGTCGGCGTCGATAGCCCCGATTTCAATCTGCCGATAGAGCGCCGCCTGCGTGCGTCGGGGATTCCCACTGCTCACCTGGTCAGTCCATCTGTATGGGCCTGGCGACGGGGTCGACTCCGAAGTATCCGGGAGTCGGTCGATCGCATGCTGTGCTTGTTGCCCTTCGAGGTGGATATCTATAGAGAGGCGGGCATTGACGCGACGTGTGTGGGCCACCCGTTGGTAGATGAACTCCAGCAGTTACCCGCAGCAGAAGAGCTGCGCGTCGCCATGGGACTCCCGTCCAACAAAACCTTGCTGGCCGTGCTGCCGGGCAGTCGACAGGGCGAGGTGCGGCATTTGATGCCCGTCTTTGCTGACGCCATGCAGTTGCTACAGGCGCGACATACCAACCTGCACTTTGTGATTCCGGCAGCCAATGCCGAGCGACACAAGCAGATTGAGTCAGTGCTTCAGCCGACAGCGCTACCGGTGAGCCTGATTCGCGGTCAGGGGCGCGAGGTCCTGCGATGTAGCGATGCGATCATGATCGCCTCTGGCACCGCGACACTCGAAGCGATGCTGTTGCGCAAACCAATGGTCATTAGTTACCGCATGGCATCGCTGTCTTGGGGCATCCTGTCGCGCCTGGTGAAGACTCCGCATGTTGGTTTGCCCAATGTGTTGGCCGGTGAAGAGATTGTCCCTGAGCTCCTGCAGCACCATGCCACTGCCTCGCGTCTTGCCGACGCAGTTTCGGGACTCTTGGAGGGTGATGGGGCGAGGCAGGTAGGACGATTCGACGAACTGGCTGGGCTGATTGGCGGCAACTTTGCCGAGCGCAGTATCGATGCGCTGTTGCCGTTGGTTAAGGAGCGATGACATCCTCTGATCTCTTTGAAGGTACAGCGGGTCACCTCGTAGCGGGTGTCGATGAGGTGGGTCGAGGGCCACTGGCTGGTGATGTTGTGGCGGCAGCCGTGATTCTGGCGGAATCACACCCCGATGGCGTCACAGACTCCAAAATGCTGACCCCAGAGCGACGCGAAGTAGTGGCTGGGCGTATTCGGGACGAGGCAGTCAGCTGGGCGCTCGGACGCGCCACCGTGGCGGAGATTGATGAGCTGAATATCTTGCAGGCGTCGCTGTTGGCAATGCGTCGGGCGGTCGAGGCGCTACCCATACAACCGTCACTCGTGCTGGTAGACGGTAATCGCTTGCCCAAGTGGCCCTATGAGGCGCGTGCCATCGTTAAAGGCGACCTGACCGAGCCCAGCATTGGTGCGGCATCTATCCTGGCTAAAGTGCAGCGTGACGGCGAGATGATGGCGCTGAATCAGCAGTACCCCGGATACGGATTCGATCGTCACAAAGGCTACCCCACGAAGGTCCATTTGGCAGCGCTTGAACAGCTGGGAGTGTGTCCCGCACACAGAAAAAGCTTTGGCCCCGTCAGACGCTTGCTGGCGGACCCCCAGGTGGGATAGCGTTCAGGCATGACCTCGTTTGTTCACCTCCGGCTCCATAGCGAATATTCCCTCATTGACGGTTTGCTCCGCATTCGCCCTACGCTGGATCGAGTCGCAGAGCTCGATATGCCGGCGGTGGCGATTACGGATCACCACAACTTCTTTGGGTTGGTGAAGGCCTACAAGGCCGCCGCGGAGTTAGGACTCAAGCTCATTGTCGGTGCGGATCTGCACGTGTTGGATCCCCTCGATGAGGAGCGCCATCACGAATTGTGTCTGCTGGCCCAGAATGAGACCGGCTATCGGAACCTGATGTTGCTGCTGTCGCGCGCTTACCAGCAGGGTCAGTATCTGGGCCGGCCGCGTGTGAAACAGGCCTGGGTCAAGGAGTACGCGGAGGGCGTCATCGCCTTGTCGGGTGGTCGCCAGGGCGATATTGGACAGGCGCTGTTAAACGGCCGGGAGGCCGATGCCCGCGCAGCCCTAACGGAGTGGCAGCGCTGCTTCCCCGACCGCTTCTATCTGGAATTGCAGCGCACCGGGCGCGCGGGGGAGGAGGACTACCTCCATGCCGCGGTGGCGTTGGCCACGGAATGCAGTTGTCCTGTGGTGGCGACCAATGATGTGCGTTTTCTGGAAGCGGATGAGTTTGAGGCGCACGAGGCCCGTGTATGCATCGGCGATGGACGCACGCTGGATGACCCCAGACGCCTACGGGCCTACTCCGATCAGCAATACCTGCGCTCTGCCGAGGAGATGGCGGAGCTGTTCTCCGACATTCCGGAGGCACTCGAAAACACGGTGGAAATCGCCCGGCGCTGCTCGGTGTCACTGACGCTAGGCCAGCCTTTTCTGCCCGACTACCCGGTGCCCAAGGAAGAGACAATCGAAGCATATCTGGGTCGCCTGTCTCACGAAGGGCTTCAGCGACGCTTCCCCGATTGGGATGAGCAAAGGCTTGCACCCTATCGAGAGAGATTGGAGTTCGAGCTCACGACCATCAACCAGATGGGTTTCCCAGGGTACTTCCTGGTGGTCATGGACTTTATTCGCTGGGCCAAAGAGCAGGACATCCCGGTCGGTCCCGGTAGAGGCTCTGGTGCCGGATCTTTGGTGGCGTACGCGTTGGAGATTACTGACCTCGATCCGATCGAATACGACCTGCTGTTTGAGCGCTTCCTGAATCCCGAGCGGGTCTCGATGCCGGATTTTGACGTGGACTTTTGCATGGAGCGCCGCGATGAGGTCATTGAGTATGTGGCGCAGACCTATGGCCGTCAGGCGGTGTCGCAAATCATTACCTTCGGCACCATGGCCGCCAAGGCGGTGGTACGCGATGTCGCTCGTGTCCAGGGTAAGCCCTACGGGCTGGCAGACCGCATGTCGAAACTGATTCCCTTTGAGGTGGGAATGACCCTGTCCAAGGCGCTCGAGCAGGAAGATCAGCTGGTGCAACTACTCGAGGAAGACAGCTCGGCGCAGGAAATATGGGACATGGCGGTGCAGCTCGAAGGGGTGACCCGAAATGCGGGCAAACACGCCGGCGGTGTGGTCATTGCGCCGAGTAAGCTCACCGATTTCTCCCCTATTTACTGCGACGAGGACGGTGGCGGTGTCGTCACCCAGTATGACAAGAACGATGTCGAAGAAGCGGGGTTAGTGAAGTTCGATTTTCTGGGCCTACGCACGTTGACGATCATTCAATGGGCGATCCAGATGATCGATGCCCGTGCAGAAGAGGCGCTCGACATTGATCGCGTGCCGCTTGATGACGCCGAGGTCTTTCGCATGCTGCAGAGGGGGGACACTACGGCGGTGTTCCAGCTTGAAAGTCGCGGTATGAAGGAACTGATCAAAAATCTGCGTCCCGACTGTTTCGAGGACATCATCGCGCTGGTGGCTCTGTTCCGACCCGGGCCTTTGCAGTCCGGCATGGTCGAGAACTTCATCAATCGTAAGCACGGGCGCGAACCGCTGGCCTATCCCGATCCCCAGTACCAGCACGAGTGGTTGAAACCCATTCTGGAGCCCACCTACGGCATCATTCTGTATCAGGAGCAGGTGATGCAGATTGCACAGGTGCTGGCGGGCTATACGCTTGGGGGTGCCGATCTGCTGCGTCGAGCGATGGGCAAGAAAAAGCCCGAGGAGATGGCCAAGCAGCGCAGCGTCTTCGAAGACGGCGCCGCGGCGCAAGGCATCGACCCCATGCTGGCCATCAAGATCTTCGATCTCGTTGAAAAATTCGCGGGTTACGGCTTTAACAAGTCGCACTCAGCGGCCTATGCGCTGGTGTCTTATCAAACGGCCTGGTTAAAAACCCATCATCCCGCCGAATTTATGGCAGCGGTCATGAGTTCCGAGATCGACAACACCGACAAGCTGCTCACTTTCCGGGACGAGGCGCGGAGGATGGGCCTGACGGTGCAGGCGCCGTCAATTCAGACCGGCCAGTACGCGTTCTCCGTCGACGACGAAGGGCAGATTCGCTATGGCCTCGGTGCGATTAAGGGATTGGGTGAGGGGCCGATCAGCAGCGTGCTGGCCGCGCGCGAGGACGGCCTGTTTAAAAGTCTTTTTGACCTCTGCGCGCGCACAGATCCGAGGAAAGTCAATCGACGTGCGCTGGAGGCCTTGATTAAAAGCGGCGCCCTCGATGAGTTGGGTGTCGAGCGGTGGGTGATGTTGGCGGCGCTGGATGACGCGATCAAAGGCGCCGAACAGGTGGCCAGCAACACCGCTGCCGGTATTGATGATTTGTTTGGCGAGGTCATTGCTGCGGCCGACGACGCCGAAGACCCTTATCAAGAGCATCGCGGAGCGCGGCCCTGGTCACTGATGGAGCTACTCAACGCTGAAAAAGAAAGCCTTGGTAGTTTCTTGAGTGGCCATCCGATGGAAGCCTATGAGGCTGAGGTCAGAAAATTTGCACCGCGCCGCATTCGTGAATTGCAGGCCAACAATCAGGCGGTGGTGGCAGGACTGATTCTCGATATCCGCACGATCAAAACCCAGCGGGGTCCCATGGCGGTACTGACCTTGGATGACGGGTCAGGGCAGATTGAAGCTACGGTGTACAACGACGTGTTTACCGAGCATCGGGACCTGTTGCAGAAGGATCGCATTGTCTTGCTGGATGGCAGACTGCAGGTGGACGATTTCAACGGCGGTCTGGCCATGCGAACCAAAACCGTGCGTTCACTGGAGCAGGCGCGAAAAGCCAAGGTTTCCCAGCTGCGTCTCAGGGTGCCGAGTCACCGCGTTGACGAGCGTTTTAATACACTGCTGGCCAACACGCTGCGCTCTGCGGTGGGCGGACAGTGCCCCGTGGTCATGGAATACGTGCAGCCGAAAGGGTCAGTAGCCGTCCGTCTGGGTGGTGCCTGGCAGGTCCATCCGAGCGATGCGCTGCTGGACGAACTGCGGGTTGCGGTGGGGAACGATGCAGTAGACTGGGTGTATGAGGCATAACAGTGCACTGCTTCTCCTGATGCTGTTGGCGGCGTGTGGAGAGACGCCACCCCCGTGTAGTGCACCCGGTCAATCCGACTCAGCGCCAAGCGCCGGATGCCTGGTGTGGGACGCACGAGGTGCGCTATTGGTTAAGAGCTGGTCTGGCGAGTGGGCACTGCCCGGTGGCAGTGTTAACGCGTCAGAATCATCGCGCTGTGGCGCGGAACGCGAAGTGTTTGAAGAAACCGGTTTGACTGCTCGCGCCGGCGACCTAGCCATCGTTTTTGAAAATGGCTTCCACCTTTACTGGTGCGAGGTACCCGCCTCGGTCGAACCCCGCATTCACCGCCCGCTGGAGGTGGCAGATGTCATTTGGTGGAACCTCGAGGCCTTACCCGATGGCACGTGGCGATATCCGGGCCAGGGCGCGATGATCCGCGAACTGATAGTGGCGCGCTCGGAGGCGCCCGCTGATTAATGGTGGTGAGCGATGTGCCCCACAATGAGAGGAGAGAAACCCCAGCATGAGTCAAGAATCGATTGAAGCGGCCGTTTTTCGCCGACTGTTGTCACACCTCGACGGACGTAAAGACGTCCAGAATATAGATCTCATGAACCTCGCGGGCTTTTGCCGCAATTGCCTGTCCAAGTGGTACGCGGAGGCCGCCGCTGAAGACGGACTCACGCTGGATAAAGAGGCTGCCCGCGAGATTGTGTACGGCATGCCGTATGACGAATGGAAGGCGCAGTATCAGACCGAGGCGACGCCCGAGCAGGCGGCACAGTTTGCTGCACAGCAGGCTGATTCAGCGGGGCAGTGACCCCAAAACGTCGGCGACTGACACGACGTCAGCATATTTGGCATTGAGGTCATACAGGTTGGCCTCGTGAGCCTGCTCGTCCCGGTCGCCACAGGCCTCCCGTGGCACCAAGACGCGGTAGTTATTCTGCAATCCGTCCACTGCAGTTGCGCGCACACAGCCACTGGTAGTGAGGCCGGTGACCACCACAGAGTCCACCCCCTTTTCTCTCAGCCAGTCATCCAGTTCTGTGCCGTGGAAGCTGCTGGCATGACGTTTCTCTAGTTGAAAGTCTGTCGGCGTAATCGGCAGTCGCGGATCAAATTTTACCCATTCTGAGTCGGGGGTCAGGAGATTGAGCGCCGGCACTCTCGCTCGGAAGACGGAAGCCTGCTCTTCGTCGTGATAAATCACGGTGGTCAGGACAACGGGCAGATCTGCCTGATGGAAAGCGTTCATCAGCTCAACATTCGCGGCCACGACGGCGTCCACCTCCGAACCCAAGGGGCAGGCGGGGTCGGTGAAGCCCACCACCACGTCCACAATAATCAACGCGGGTTTTTGGCCCATCCCACCGTCGATTCTGTCCAATGCTTTGCGATCTGACATGACTGGCGTCCGGTTCACCCTAATGGGTATTATCCACATCATGAGCCATCTGAAACACCAGTGCTAGCGTCGGCACACTGTCATTGCGTGAGATACTCACCCGATGAATGACGCGCAACCGATAGCGGTTGATGTCAGCGCATTGATCGATGCCGATTGGCCCGAGTGGCAATCAGCGCTCGAGGACATTCGACGCGAATATGGTGACGAGGGCGTCAGGGCACTTCTCAGGCGCCTTCAGGAATACAGCATCGATCAGGGCGTCACGCTCTCCGATGCGCTACTGAATACGCCTTACGTCAACACGCTTTCTCCTGACGAGCAGCCGCCGTATCCCGGTGATCTGGAGCTCGAAAAACGCATCGAAAACATCATTCGCTGGAATGCGGCCGCCATGATCCTGCGGGCGCAGGACGAAGGTGCCGGCTTGGGTGGGCATATTGCGACCTACGCCTCTGCTGCCACGGCGATGGAGACGGCCTTTCATCATGTTTTCAGCGCCGAGGGTCGGGGAGACCTCGTGCTTCCTCAGCCGCACGCCGCGCCGGGTATCTACGCGAGAGCCTACCTGGAAGGCCGGCTGACCGAGCAGCAGCTAAGGAATTATCGACGTGAGTTGGGCGATGGCGGGGGGTTGCCCTCGTACCCGCACCCTCGATCCATGCCCGAGTTCTGGCAGGTGCCCAACGCGTCCATGGGCCTGTCCGTGCCCATGTCGATTTATATCGCGCGGTTCGCCAAGTACCTGCAGCATCGCGGACTCCTAGCGGCTGATGATGCGCGGATCTGGTGCTTTATCGGCGATGGTGAGGCCGACGAGCCCGAAGTGCTGGGCACCATTAACATCGCAGCTCGCGAGCGGCTCGATAATTTGGTGATTGTCGTCAACTGTAATCTGCAGCGCCTCGACGGACCGGTCCGTGGTAACGGCAAAATCATTCAGGAGCTGGAGCGGGCCTTTCGCGGTGCCGACTGGCAGGTGCTGAAGGTAATCTGGGGGAGTGGTTGGGATGCGCTGCTCGCCTCGGATCACGAGGGGGTGTTGCGCCACCGCATGGAGGAATGTCTCGATGGCGACTATCAGCGCTACTCGATACTCCCCGGCGACGAGCAGCGTGAGCACTGGGTGCACGGTGACCCTCGTCTGGAGCAACTCATGAAGACGCTCACCGATGTCGAAGTCGCGCAGATCAAGCGGGGCGGTCAAGATCCTAAAAAGCTCTATGCCGCGTATCGGCGGGCCTGTGAGAGCGAAGATCGTCCGACCGTGATCCTGGTGAAGACCGTCAAGGGCGATGGCATGGGCTCGGCCTTGCAGGGCCGCAATACCGCGCATCAAAAGAAAGACCTGAGCCGTGAGGAGCGCATTGCCTGCGCGCGCAGCTGGGGCATACCACTCGATGATGAGGCGATTGCTCGGGCCGATTTTTACCGTCCCGAGGAGGACAGCGAGGAAATCCAATACCTGCGAACGCGCAGGGAGGCACTGGGCGGTTACTTACCGCGCCGCGAGGTGCCCGCCGCCAGTCTCAAGGCGCCGGACGCAGCGATCTTCACGACCTTTGATGCGGGCAGCGAGTCACGTAGCATCTCCACTACCACGGCCATGGTGCGCTTGCTGACCAAACTCCTGAAAGACCCTGAGGTGGGCGAATTTATTGTGCCGATCGTGCCGGATGAAGCGCGCACCTTTGGTATGGATGCACTGTTCAAGGTGGCGGGAATCTACTCCCCCGACGGCCAGCGGTATACGCCCGTGGATGCGGAGGCACTCAACACCTATCGGGAGGCCATCGACGGACAGATTCTGCAGGAGGGTATCTGCGAGGCGGGCGCGATTGCCTCGTTTATCGCCGCGGGCACCGCTTACGCCACCTTCGCGGTGCCTACAATTCCCTTCTATATTTTCTATTCGATGTTTGGCTTTCAGCGCGTGGGCGACATGATCTGGGCGTCGGCCGATATGATGGCTCGGGGCTTTCTGTTGGGGGGAACGGCGGGCCGCACCACCTTGAACGGTGAGGGTCTCCAGCATCAAGACGGGCACTCGCCGATTCTCGCCAGCACCGTCCCCTCGGTACGCACCTACGATCCTGCCTTCGCCTGGGAATTGGCGGTCCTCGTCCGATTCGGCATACAGCGGATGTTTGTGGAAGATCACGACGAGCTTTTCTACCTCATGATGTACAACGAGGCGCTACCCATGCCGGCGCGACCGCATCATGTCGATCTCGATGAAGGTGTGGTGCGGGGCGGATATCTGCTCGAGCCCGCGGTCGGCGACGGACCGCGTGTCAATCTTCTTGGCTCTGGCACAATTTTGTTTGAAGTGATGCAGGCCGCGGCAACGCTTAGGGAAGAGGGCTATTCGGTCGCCGTTTACAGCATCACCAGCTATGTGGAATTGGCCCGCGATGCTGAGCGAGCGGAGCAGGGAGATGCTGTTGATCCAGCATGGTTGGACTCGATTTTCCCTGAGACCGATGTGCCGACTGTGGCCGCAACCGACTATGTGCGTGCCTTGCCTCGGATGATCGCCAGTTGGATAAACGGACCGTTTACCGCGTTAGGCACCGACGGCTTTGGTATGAGTGAGCGGCGCTCGGATCTCCGCGCCCACTTCAAGGTCGACGCCGCTTCCATTGCAGACGCCGCCCGTAAATTGGCGTCGCGCTAGGTCTGCAGATAAGCCCTGAGTGGTGGCGCTCATCCAGTGGCGCTACACTTGGCGCCGCCGGGCGCAATGGGCGGAACTTGCTGTCCCCCAATAGAAGGAGATAACTATGGCTGAGAAGGTGATTATCAAAGAGGTTGCGGCCCGCGACGGGCTTCAGGCGCAGCCCAAGCACCTCACTGTTGAGCAGCGGATCGCCCTGTTGGGCGCCCTCGCCGAGACCGGCGTGCCCGAGCTCGAGATCGGGTCTTTTGTATCGCCAAAAGCCGTACCGCAGATGGCGGGCACAGACGAAATCGCCGCTAACTTGCCTTCCGTACAGCTTGCCTACAGCGCGCTGGTGCCTAACATGAAGGGCTATGAGCTTGCGGTCATGGCGGGGATTCGCAGCCATGCCATCGCGCTCGCGGCCACCGAAGAGATGAACCAGAACAATATCCGCAAAAGCCTTGAGGACACCTTCGTCATGGGGGAGGAGATTCTCGATCGTGCGGCAGCAGAGGGCGTCGATATCCACGCCTATCTCGCCGTGGCGTTTGAGTGCCCCTATGAGGGAGCGGTTGAGGAGTCGCTCGTGCTCGAGCAGGTAGACCGCTTGATGCAACACCAACCGGCGCGATTGATGATCGCCGATACCATTGGTGCCGCTAACCCTGCCGCCGTGCATTCCATGATGCACAAGCTGGTTGATCGATACGGCCCCGAGCGGCTGGGTTGCCACTTTCACGATACCCGCGCCATGGGGCTGGCCAACGTCTACGCAGCACTTCAGGCGGGCGTTCGTCAGTTCGATGCGTCGGCAGGGGGGTTAGGGGGTTGTCCCTTTGCGCCCGGCGCCAAAGGCAACGTGGCCACTGAGGACGTGGTTATGCTGTGCGAATCGATTGGCTACGATACCGGGCTGGATATGCCCAAGCTGCTGGAGGCCGTCGCGCTTTTGAGCGAGATGATCGGTGCTCCTCAGGGTGGAAGAGCCCACACCTGGTTATCCAAGCAGTGCGCTTGAGTTAAACCGTGCGCGTCAGTGAGGCCATCGTCGGCCGGCAGAGCATCCGCGCGTTTCTTCCTGATAAACCCGTGAGCGACGAGCAGATTCAGTCGCTCTTGAGCGTTGCAGGGCGTGCACCCTCGGGATCCAATATTCAGCCCTGGCATGTCTACGTGGTGCGGGGAGAGACCAAGGCCCGCATCACTGACGCCTGCGAGGCGCGGTATCTGTCGGGTGACGAGGGTGAATACGAGTACCACTACTATCCCCGCGCGTGGCGCGAGCCCTACATCGGCAGGCGCCGCCAAACCGGGTTCGGCCTCTATGGCCTATTGGGTATCGACAGGAAGGACACCGAAGCGGTGCAGGGATACCGCGTCCAGAACTATCAGTTTTTCGGCGCGCCGGTAGGGCTCTTCTTCACTATCGACCGGGACATGGAGCAGGGTAGCTGGCTCGACTACGGCATGTTTTTACAGTCGTTTATGTTGGCGGCCCGGGAAGCGGGGATGGAGAGCTGCGCCCAAGCCGCGTTTTGCTCTTACTACGACAGCGTTATGCCCATTCTGGGGGCTCCCGACGAGCAGATGCTGGTCTGCGGTATGTCGCTCGGTTACGCAGACCCGGACGCGCTGGTGAATACCTACCGCACCGAGCGACTGGATGCCGCAGAGTTCATGACGGTGCTGGATTGATCAGCTGGCCCGCGCCACCATTTGCTTGGCAATGATCATACGCTGGATCTCGTTGGTCCCCTCACCAATGCACAGTAGCGGGGCATCCCGGTAGAAGCGCTCGATCTCATACTCGGGCGAGTAGCTGTAACCACCAAAGACCCGCATCGCATCGAGGCTGTTCTGCACTGCCGCTTCCGAGGCGAAGAATTTGGCCTGTCCCGCTTCCAGATCGCATCGCTCGTGGCGATCGAATTTGTCCGCAGCCTGGTGCACCAATAACTCTGCGGCAGCCGCCCGGGTCGACATTTCAGCCAGCTTTAATTGAATGGCTTGATGCTCGGCAATCGCTTTGCCAAAGGTTTTTCGATCCATCGCGTAGTGGAGCGCCATATTGGTCGCACCTTTTGCCATCCCCGCGCCGCGCGCTGCAATATTGATGCGCCCCAGCTCGAGGCCGCCGGCAACATGCTGGAAGCCCTTGCCTTCTTCCCCGCCCACTAAATTGTCCGCGGAGACCCGGAAGTCCTCAAAAATCAGTTCGGCGCTGTCGATTGACCGGTAACCCAGTTTCTTGAGCTTTTTGCCGACGCTAAAGCCCTCACCTTTCTCGCAGATGAACAGGCTCATACCGCGATGCGGCGGTGAGGCGCTGGGATCGGTCTTGGTCAGTACGGCGAGACAATTGCCCTTAACGCCGTTAGAGATCCAGGTCTTGGTGCCGTTCAGCACATAGTGGTCACCGTCTTTCTTGGCGGCCAAACGAATGCCTTGCAGATCCGACCCTGCATCGGGCTCGGTGAGGCCAATACCGCCGCGCAGTTCTCCGGCGGCGAACTTGGGCAGGAAGTGCTCCTTCTGGGCCTGCGTGCCGGCACGCTCGACACAGCTCGCCATAATCAGATGGGAGTTGAAGATGCCCGAGGGCGCCATCCAGACCTCGCAAATCCGCGAGACGATCCGCGCGTAGGTCGATGCACTCAGACCCAGGCCGCCATATTCTTCGGAGATCGTGGCACCAAAAAGTCCTAGCTCTTTCATTTGTTCCACCAGATCAGAGGGGTACTCGTCCGCCTGGTCGAACTCGCGTGCAATAGGGCGCAGTTCCTGCTCGACCCACTTGTCGATGGTGGCCAGAATCTGTTGTTCGACCGACGCGTCGTGGTTCATGGTGTGTCTCCTGAAAAAACGGGGTTAGGCGGGGTTGCGCTTGGGAATGAGGATCTGTCGCTCAAAGACGCAGACTTCGGTGTCGTCCTGGTTGATACCGCGAGTCAGCACGCTGACGATGCCGGCATTGGGCCGCGAGCGTGACTCACGCTTGTCCAGCACCTCCGTGTTGGCGTAGAGGGTATCGCCCGGAAATACTGGGGCAGGCAGTTTGATTTCCTTCCAGCCCAAATTGGCGATCGCCGCCTCACTCACGTCCGATACGCTCATGCCCACTATGATTGCCACCGTGAGCGGGCTTGCGACCAGCGGTCGACCGAACTCGGTCTCTGCGGCGTACTCCTCATCAAAATGGAGCGGGTGCGTGTTCATGGTCAGCAAGGTGAACCAAGCGTTGTCGTGTTGCGAGATCGTCCTTCCCGGCAGGTGGTGATAGATATCGCCTACGGTGAAGTCCTCAAAGTGACGGCCACTTTGATGAGCGTAGCGCGCCTTTGCGGTGGTTTTGGCCATAATCAAATACCCTGTGCGAGCGGTATATCGGGTTGTGGTCGCCCGATAACCATCTAAAATGTCTGGACAAATTAAGTCTGGGGGGTTCAGACCCGTCATGCAAGTTGAGCAAGTAAAAAAGCGGTCCGGAGAGGGCGCGCAGGGCGGGTCTCGCGTGCCACTGTACCGACAGATTTCTGACACGCTACTTGCGGGTATCCATGAGGGGAAATTTCCCGTCGGGACCTTTTTGCCGGGCGAACTGGAGCTCATAGACCGCTTTGGCGCCAGCCGACACACGATCCGCGAGGCATTGCGCGTGCTGGAAGATATGGGTCTGGTGAAGCGGCAGCGGGGACGCGGCACGCTAGTGCTGTCCACCGAGGCCTCTCCGGCGTTCGTGCAAATGGTGCGTTCGCCATCCGAGCTTTTCAGTTATCCCGACAGCAGTGTTTTCAGATTGCTCTCTGATGACCGTATCAAAGCGGACAAACCCTTGGCCAAAGAGTTGGGCTGTCAGGTGGGAGACGAATGGGTGCAGATTTCGGGTTTGCGGACGCTGGGGGACGATGGCATGCCGATCTGTCTGGCCGATGTCTATGTGATCCCCGAGTACGGCTCGATTGCCCAGCGGCTGGGTGGTAGCTCACGCCCGGTTTACGAGATGATCGCCGAGACCTTCAAGGAGTCGATCGAGAACATCACAATTCGCCTCACCGCGGGCGTTCTGTCAGAGCAAAAGGCTGCGAAGCTGGGTGTGGAGCCGGGATCACCCTCGCTCAGCGTCAGTCGTTTTTATCAGGGCAGGGGCGGACGTATTTTCGAGGCGTCCATCTCTGAACATCCTGCCAGCAACTATAGCTATACCTTCGAATTTACCCGCGGCTGGCAAACAGCCGATCACTGGTCCTGGAACAACTGATATGGCCCCCGACGATTTTACGCCCATCCGCAGCTTTCTGTTTACGCCCGCGAATCATCCCCGGCGCGTTGAAAAGGTATTTGAGGTGGGCGCGGATGCGGTCATTCTTGATCTGGAAGATGCCGTGGCAATCAGTGAAAAGCCTGCAGCGCGACAGTGCGTGGTGGATGCGTTCAGCGCTCGTCCCAACAGCAGCACGCGGCACTACGTTCGGGTGAACAGCATCGACACGCCGTACTGCGCTGAGGACATTAAAGCCACCGTTGGGCCGTGGCTCGATGGTGTGGTGTTACCAAAGGTGGAGTCGCGGGCCTGCCTCAATCAGCTGGAAAACCTGTTGGCTGCGGCTGAAACGGCCCAGGGCATGGCGGTGGGGAGCCTCGACTTGATGCCCATTATCGAGACGGCGGCGGGTGTTGAGGGGGCGAGGAAGATTGCCACTGCCGACAGTCGCATCAAGCGTATGGCGTTTGGGGGCGGAGATTACACGTTGGACCTGAACTACGAATGGAACGCGGATGAGTCGGTGTTGGCCTATGCGCGAGCAAAGCTCTCTCACGCGGCGCGGCTCGGTGACCTAGAGCCACCCATCGACACGGTCGTGTTGCAGATCAAAGATGACGCGCGATTTTTGCAATCCGCCCAGCGCGGCAAACAGTTTGGCTTCGGCGGGAAACTCTGTATTCACCCCGCCCAGATCCCCTTAACGCATCAAGTTTTCACGCCTTCCGAAGAGGAGATTGCCCACGCCCGGGCTGTAGTGGCGGCGTTTGAAGCCGCCGAGGCAGAGGGCTCAGCCTCCATTCAGTTAGACGGCTATTTCATCGACTACCCCATTGTCTACAAAAGTCAGCGTATTCTGGCATTGGCGGATTCTTTGTTGAGCTGACAAACCAATAACCGGCTTTGCAGTCGGCATCTGCAAGCGGTTGGTGTATCATGTCCGGACATTTCCGGAGTTTCCGATGCAGGCTTCACCGCTGACACATCAAACCGCGCCACTGAGTCGCGCGATCGCTAGTCGCGCCCTTGCGTTGCAGCAACAGGAGGTTCCCCAAGACGTGTGGGATTACCTGAAGCTGTGTTTAGCAGACGCTGTGGGGATTGCCTTTGCCTCGCGCGCTTATGATTTTTCGCACATCTCTCTGGAGTCGCTGGATCTGCTGGGTAGCGACGGTGCGTCGACCATTATTGGCCAGTCTGAGACGGCGTCGTTACGGGACGCGGCGTTGATGAATGGTTTGCTGATCCATGGGTTGGACTATGACGATACCCATCTGGCGTCGGTCGTGCATTGCTCCGCCAGCGCTTTCCCCGCCGCGCTGGCGCTGGCTGAGCAGCGGAGCTTGAGTGGTTCGGAGCTTCTTCTTGCCACTTTGATAGCGATTGAAGTCGACGCCATGTTGGGTACGGTAGCGGGAGGTGTATTCCAGCAGGTGGGTTTCCACCCTACGGGTGTCGTCGGCGTGTTTGGCGCGACCGTAGCTACGGCGCGCATGATGGGGGCCGACCACGACGCTTTAGTGAGGGCGCAAGGTGTGGCCCTCAGTTTGAGTAGTGGCAGCATGGCGTTTTTGGATGACGGTAGTTGGACCAAGCGACTGCATCCGGGATGGGCAGCCTCTGCGGCGCTTCAGGCCGCGGCGCTGGGCGTCTCCGGGTTCCAGGGCCCAGGCGAGGCCTACGGAGGACGGTTTGGTTTTTATGCGCTATACGCGCCGGGGACCTCCGTGGACACTGAGGCCGTGTCGTCCCAGTTGTTTCACGACTGGGCGTTGCGCGCTGTAGCCATCAAGCCCTATCCCATCTGTCACTTTAATCATGCGCCGGTGGATGCCGCCCTGGCATTGCGACAAGAACACGGTGTGACGCCAGACCAGATCGCATCGGTTACCATCTGCCTCGATGAACGCCAGTTTGGTGTGGTCGTGAACCCAATCGAGTCAAAGCGAGCGCCCCAGAGCGAATACGATGCGAAATTCAGTGTGCCTTACGCAGTAGCCACCGCATTGTGCAAAGGGCGCTTTACGCTGGCTGATTTGGAAGATGCCGCGCGAATGGACTCCGAGGTCCTGTCGCTGGCGCAGCGCATCGAGTGCGCCCACGATGACCGGTCACGCTACCCCGATGCGTTCTCCGGCGGTGTGAAAATCACCCTGACGGACGGTACCGAGCTTGAGCACTTCGAAGCGGTGAATCGCGGTGCGGAAGGGCAGCTACTCTCCGCTGAGCAGGTTAAGGGCAAATTCCTTGATAACTGTGCGCTCACTATCCCGGCGGACAAGGCCGAGCAGTTGTGGAGCGCAATGATGAATCTAGATGAATTGAATGACGTAGCAGAGTTAACGGCGTTGCTGCGAACACAAGCCAATAGGGCGGCCTGACGGCGCCCCGGGAGCGAAGCATGTTGATGAAAGCCGGTGGTCGCATCATGAGCGCGGCCGATTACGAAGAGAGTTTGCGCGAGTACAGCCCGACGGTGTACGTCGATGGTGACCGCGTCGAATCCGTGGCTGATGAGCCGCGGCTGCAGCCGGGTATCCGGGCGGTCGGCGTAACCTACGATTTTGCGCAGAAGCCCGAGTACGGCGGTCTCATGCTGGCCGAGCAGGCGACCTCGGGTAAGACCGTAAACCGCATGCTGCACATCAATCGCCACAGCGAGGACCTGCTCTCCAAGCTGGAGGCGGTGCGGCTTGTGTGCCGCGAGAGTGGCTGTGCGCAGCGCTACCTTACCCATGATGCGCTCAATGCGATTTATCAAGCCACCTGGCAGATGACAGAGGACACCGGGGGCGAGCAGCACGAGCGCTTTTTAGCCTATCTGCATCGCGTGCAGGATGAGGATCTGACCCTCGGCGTGGCCATGACAGACGGTAAAGGAGATCGCAGCAAGCGGCCAGGAGACCAGCCGGTCGCTGACAGCTACGTGCACATTACCGAGCGGCGCGCTGACGGCATCGTGATTTCAGGCGTGAAGGCCATCGTCACGGGTGGACCCTATATGCACGAGCTGTTGGTGATGCCCTGCCGGACCATGCGCAAGGAAGATGCCGACTTTGCAGTCTGCTGTGCGGTGCCCATCGACGCCAAAGGGCTCACGGTTATCTCGCGCCTGGCGGGTCGGCCCGGTGAGGCGGCCGCGCACTTCAGTGCCAAATACGGGCAAAGCACGGCTGTATGCCACTTTGATCAGGTATTGGTGCCGTGGGATCAGGTGTTCTTCGCCGGGGAGCATGACTATACCGAGCATTTGGTGACGTCCTATGCCAACCATCACCGACACAGTTGCATTGGCGCACGCGCGGGTTTCGGGGACCTGCTGATTGGTGCCGGTTCTCTCATGACCGAGGCCAACGGTCTCGACATGGATACCGTCCCCCACTTGCGCGACAGCATGGCCGAACTCATCAAGCTGGTAGAAGGCTTTTTTGCCTGCGGTGTGGCGGCGTCAGTCTATGGTGTTGAGGACCCCTGCGGCGCCTGGATGCCCGAGCCTGTTTTCTCCAACGTTGGTAAATTGCTGCTGGCGACGCAAATTTACGACATGCATCGCATTGCCCACGAGGTGTCTGGCGGGCTGATCGTGGCTTTGCCAGGGCCCGACGAAGATCACAACCCCGCGACCTCTGGTGACCTCGCTTCGGTGTTGGCAGGGCGCCCGGATATTCCGTACGACCAGCGGATGCAGGTGGCCCGTTTCATGGAAGACATCACCGCCTCGTCAACCGGTGGCTGGTACTCCGTCATCAGCCTGCACGGGGGTGGCTCACCCCAGGCGATGAAGCGCGAAATCTACCGACGGTATCCTATAGAGGAGCGGCGTTCGTTGGTTGAGCGACTCCTGGATCGCGGTGTTGCGGAGACCGGCGCTTCCGGCGCTCCCAACCGCCAAAAGCAGCCGGGGCAATGTTGCGCGACGGGTTGCCAGCCGCCCGCGCTACCAGAGGGCGACGCTGAGGCATAAACCCAGGGTCCCCCGCTCCCGTGAGGGAGCGACACGGTCATCCCCAGGTTAGAACGGCACTGCCAAGTCGGCGGGTGGCAAAATGGTGGTGCGTTTCATTAAACGCGCATGGGCAGGATCAAACGGATCTCTGCGGTGCATCGTGCAGGCGTTGTCCCACATCAGTGCATCGCCGGGTTGCCAGGCGTGTGAATACACAAACTCCGGCTTGGTAGTCCAGTCAAAGAGAAAGCTCAGCATCTCGGCGCTCTCGTCAGCATCCCAGCCGACAATCTCGGTGGTCATGCCAGGGCACAGATACAGTGCTTTTCTTCCCGTGACCGGGTGCGTGCGCACAATCGGATGATGGATATCCGGCGAACGTGCTTTTTGCTTGTTGTTGGTCGGCACACTGTAAGCCTGATTGAAGGCCTCGTAAGACTGATTGGCCAGACAGCCGTCCAATTTCTCGCGCGTCGCCTCAGGCAGCGCCTCCCAGGCCGCACACATATCTGCGAATTCCGTATTGCCGCCCTCCGGGGGAAGCGTATCGGCCATCAGCAGCGAGCCCACTGCGGGCTTGGGCAGGTAGATCTGATCGTAGTGCCACCCGACCTCGCTATCTGAAAGAATCCCAATGCGCCGTCCGTCGCGCTCGATATTGGAAACATAGAGAATCTCGGGGTGCTCCGGGGAGAGGTATTCCTCCCTCACGTGAATCTCCAGATCGCCGAACTGGCGACTGAAGCCCACGAGCGCGGCCTCATCGAAGGACTGATTTCGGAACAGCAACAGTTTGTGTTCTGCCCACAGCTCCCGGACTGCCGCAATATCGCCTTCAGAAGGCGTCCCGGAGAGCTGTAAATCCAGTACTTCAGCGCCGAAGCTGGCGCCCAACGAGCGTGTACCGTACATAAAATAAGCCTCAACGAAGAAGATTCTTAATTGTACGGACATTTAAATAAAATACCAACTCAAAGTGAGCTGGCGGCTGCGTTCAGGTGGCTCGTTGTCGCCGGACCTCGAGCGCCATGACGCCAATGAGCACCAATGCAATGCCGAGCCACTGGGCTGGAGCGAGGATCTCGCCTGTCAGCTCCTGCGCCATGATAGCGGTGGCGGGCGGCCCCAGTGTGCTGATCAAAGAGGCCTGGGAAGCGCCGATGCGACGCACGCCTTCAGCCATCAGGAATAACGGCAAAACGGTAGAGAAGACCACGAGCGCTGCCAGCGTCCACCACGCGGGAACGGATAGATCGACATTCTCCCAGCCTGCGAAAATTTGATAATGGACCGCCATGCCGGCCGCGGCCGCCGTCATCGCAGTGAGGGTAAATAGGCCGCTGCCCAGCCGCTGGGTCAGCTCACCGCTGATGAGGGTGTAAATGGCAATACTCAGTGAGCAGAACAGGATCCACGCCATACCAGACCATTGGCTGGCCGAGAGGCGGGCGTTGAGCGCGCCGGTCACCAGCACGACCCCCAGCGTGGTCAACAGCAACGCGAGCAGCACCCTCGCCGAAGGCGGTTGCCGCGTGACCACTGTGGTAATGATGACCACGAAGACGGGGTAGGCAAACAGCAATGGCCGCTCGACGCTGGCGTCGATGATGGTCAGGGCATAAAAATTCGCCAGCGCCCCGAGGTAGTAGCACAGGAATCCGGCAAAGAGGGCGAGTAGCAGGTCGTTGCGTCGGGAGGTCGCGTTCTGCTCTGTTCTGGTTTTGCCGCGGTACAGCCACGCTATCAGCGCGAAGCCCGGCACCGCCAGTACCGAGCGGATGGCCGCCACGTCGTGGAAGCTGAGGCCCATGTCGTACAGGGTTTTGGCGAACAGTCCCTTGGCGGCCAATAGGACGGCCCCAATGGCTACCAACAGCCCGCCGATCAAACGGGGGTTCTGGAGGTCAGTCAGGTGCGGCTTCCTCCCGCGGTGAGTTCGCTGAGGACTTCGTTGGTCGTCAGGACGCGGGACCATAGGCGTTTTAGCATGGTCAGGGTGGCCTCCTGCATTTCCTCGCTATCGGTGCCGGTGGCGTCGCTGGTCACGACCACGCGATATTGCAGATCGCAGGCCTCCATTGACGTCATGGCGACACAGTTGTTGGTGGAGACCCCAGTAGAGACCACGGTGTCGACACCCAGTGCACGCAAAGAGCTGTCCAGCGCGGTGGAACGGAACGCACCCTGCGTCGTCTTGTTCAACACCAGATCGCCGGGCCCGGGCTTCAGCGCATCGACCACCTCGTGTTCGGGCTGACCGGCAATGTTATTGGTCGCCTTGATGATCGGTGCGATGTGATGGGGCGCGTCGCTGGCATCAGCCGCATGGGCCCCATAGGTAATCCAGATCACGTGTGCACCAGCCTCGCGGAATCCGGCAATGAGTCGTTGGATGTTGGGGATCAGCAGGTTGTCGATGCGGTCAAAGCGGTATTGGGCCGATTCGCTCTGACCCTGTTCAGCCAACAATTTGCCAAGCCCCATGTTGCGATTGCCGGTGGCATTCTGCATATCGATGATGAGCAGCGCAGTGCGACTGGGCTCGAGAGAAAACTGCTGACTGAAGTTGTCGATGAAGCTGGGCTGACTCATAGCGGGACCGCCGTCCTTGAAACATCCGTACATTCTAAGTCATATTGCGTGACCGACGTGATCAAGACAACGGGACCTACGACCCATGGATAAGTTTGCAGAGGCTGGCTACGGTCAGCGCGATATTGGATTCGGTGAACGGCCAGCGCTCGTCATGGTCGACTTTCAGCAGGGGTTTACCGATGCCAGCAATCCACTGGGTCGCAGCGATCACGTGCAGCGCGCGGTGGACAACACCGCGGTACTGCTAGCGGCCTGCAAGGCCAAAGGCATTCCGGTTGCTTCCTGCGCCGTATCCTGGGGTGGCCCCGACGAGATGACCTATTGGAAGATCGACTCACTCTACGACGGCAGCTTTTATCACGGGCATCCCTGCACTGAGCTGGATCCGCGCATTCGGGACGATGAGTACATTTTCCAGTTCATTAAAACGGCGCCCTCCATTTTTTATGAGACGCCGCTCAAGCCGTGGCTGGTCACGCATTGCATCGATACCACCATCATTACGGGTTGCACGACTTCGGGGTGTGTGCGCGCCTCGATCGTGGACAGCTTCTCAGCCGGTTACCGGACGATTGTTCCAGCCGACTGCTGTGGTGATCAGGACGAGGAGGCCCACGCGAGTAACCTCCGGGATGTGGGTCGTCGGTACGCCGATGTGACTGATCTAGAGAGCGTGCTGGCCCATATCAATGGACTCTGATCATTGAGCCTTGAGCCATCACTCTGGTCGCTCAGTGCCAGCCCACTTAACGAAAAATCATTGAATTCGATTACCCGCTAGGAGAACCACCATGCCCATTGCCCAGATCAACGGACACGACATGTACTACGAAGTGCATGGTGATGGCCCGCCAGCCGTTTACATCGGCGGCTGGGATACCTTCTGTCACGGCCGGCATCATTATCTGGCGAGAGGCATGACCGATCAGTTCTCGACTGTCATCATCGATTACCGGGGGCTCGGCGAGTCAACCGACGACTACTCGGTAGAGCCCTCAACGCAGTTGTTTGCCGACGACATCATAGGCCTGTTAGACCACCTCAATATGAAGTCGGTGTACTTTGTGGGGCTGGTAGGAATAGGTGCGTGCATTGGTCAGTGGGTGGCAGTGAAGCGGCCTGATCTGGTGCGTTGTATGGTCAATATGGGCTGCTGGACTTGGGCTGACCCCATGCTCTCGGACCACCTTCAGGCATTTGGCGATATCCATGAGCATGCGGGATTCCATGCTTTCCAGTCGATGGTGGCCTCCCTGTCATTCAAGCCTGACTACTACAACGCTAACCGTGAAAAGCTGCTCGGCAGCGGCGGTGTGTGGGGCGCGCTGGAGGGGCGTATCCAAACCCACCTGCGCTTTGTGCAAGCTTGCCGGGGGCACGATATTCGGCCGCACCTCGGAGAAATTGAGGCGCCGACACTGGTGATTCATGCGGGCGAAGACATCATTACCGGGCCTCGCACGACCAAGCCCCTCGAGGAAGGGCTCAGAAATTCCGTGGGAGTTACGATGGATGACGTGGCCCACGTTGTAGCAGGCAAAGAAGAGAAGATTGCCTTCGGCAAGATCCTGTTTGACTTCCTGGGAGCTCACTGAGCCCAGGAGTCACTGAGCCGGGCGGTCACCCGCCGAGATATCCGTCGAGTCACCCTTGCTGGGGAGTCGGCGGCGGCCTGAACACTCAGATGACGCCCCGTGCTGCCAAGTCCTCAAGATCTTCCACGCCTAGCTCCTCACCGAGAATCTCTTGATTATCCGCCCCGAGGCCTGCGCCGCAGTAGGTCTGTAGACGCTGCTGATCGATCTTGATCGGATTGCTCAGGCCGCGATATTCGCCGAATTCGCGGTGGGTCATGGTTTGCATCATACCGATGGAGGCCACGAAGGGGTTATCGAGCGCGTTGGGTAAGTCGTACACCGGCGCCACTGGAATATAAGTCTGCAACTTTTCGAACCAGTAGTCGGTGTCTTCTGTCTGGAGAATCTCGTCCAAGACCTCGGTCAACGCGTCGCGGTTTTCTGCGCGACCGGCCATGGAATTAAAGCGGGGATCACCTGCGAGCTCAGTGTGCTCCGAACGCTCTAAAAGCAATTGCCAGAACTTGTCGGTCATGCACATGATGAAGATCCAGCCGTCTCGGGTTTTATACAGCTGTACCGGCGTGTTGTAGGGGTGCGCCGAGCGCGCCACGCGGCCGGTCTCGATGCCGTGGTTGAGGTACCAGGTGCCGGGATAAGTCAGCTGATGCAGCGCCACGTCGAACAGGCTGATATCCACGTCGCGTCCGCCTTGGTTGGGTCGCGCCAACAGTGCCGAGACGCAACCCAGCGCCGCCACGACGCCGGTCATGAAATCGATCATCGACAAACCAAAACGAGAGGGCGGGGTGCCCGGCTCGCCGGTCACCGATAAAAATCCGCATTCGGCTTGCATCAGGTAGTCATAGCCCGGCCAATCAGCGCGGTCGTTATCCCGCCCGTAGGCCGAGATATGTGTGCAAATAATGTCGGGCTTGACGCCTTTGAGGTCGTCATAGGTGAGCCCCATCTTCGCAGGCTGGCTGCCGCGCAGGTTGTTCCAGACCACATCGCTCTTTTTCACCAATTCATGAAACAGCACGCGGCCTTCGTCGCTTTTGAGGTTCAGCGTCACGCTTTTTTTGGCGAGGTTGAAAGCCTGAAAGTAAGCGCTGTCGTCATCGGCGAGGGTGACTGACCCAGACTGACGCGATGGGTCGCCGCCGGTGGCGCGATTCTCGATCTTGATCACCTCGGCTCCCAGTTCAGCGAGATACATAGACCCGTAGGGGCCCGCGCCAAACTGCTCGATAGCCAGTACGCGAATGCCGGCGAGGGGTTTCATCATGGTGGGCTCCAGCGAATCTTGGATGTAGAAGGGATGATACCTTGCACCTGTCTGCAGATTGGTGCATCTTTGAATTGGAAGCGAAATTGTAGCAAATGTCCGGTCAATTGTTTTGAGCGCCTTTCGGGCACTCCCAGTTTTCTGAACCCTGCGACTCGCGAAGCGATCATTGAAAGATCTATAACAAGAGGAGGCCAACATGCCTTATCGTCTTGGTGTCGACGTCGGCGGCACATTTACCGACCTGATTCTTGTCGACGAGAAATCGGGTTCCATTCATACAGCGAAAGTCCCCAGCACGCCTGCTGATTCCTCTATCGGGGTGATGAACGGTGTCGCAAAGGTCTGCGACAACGCGGGCATCGATCCGGCTGAAATTGCACAGGTGATGCACGGCACCACGGTTGCGACGAATACGGTCCTGACCGGCACCGGCGCCAAAGTTGGGCTGGTGACCACCAAGGGGTACAAGCAGGTACTGCAGATCGCGCGCTCATACGTACCTGGTGGTCTCGGGGGTTGGGTGATCTACAACAAGAGCCAACCGCTAGCACCGCTCTCGTGCACGATTGAGGCGGACGAGCGTATGGGTGCTGACGGCGCGGTGGTGCGAAAGCTGAATAAGAGTGCTCTGACCAAAGAGCTGAAGCGGCTGAAGAAAGAAAACATCGAGGCGTTGACGATCTCGCTGGTTAATTCTTACGCCAATCCAGCCCACGAAAAGGAAGTCGAGAAGGTCGCCAAGCAGGTGCTTCCCGGTATTCCAGTCTCGCTGTCCTACGACGTGGTGCCTGAGATGCAGGAGTACGAGCGCACCATCACAACGGTCGCGAACTCCTACGTCCGTCCCAAAGTGGCGGCTTATGTGAAAAGCCTCGAGCGAAAGCTCAAAGCCAAAATGAAGGATGTCAAACTCCACATTCTCCGCTCTGACGGCGGCATGGCTTCGGCCAAAGTAGCACAGTCCCTGCCGGTCAATCTGCTGATGTCGGGACCCGCCGGTGGTGTATCCGGCGCTGTGTGGGTCGCCAAACAGGCAGGATTTGAGAACCTGCTGACCTTCGACATGGGCGGCACCTCGACCGACGTGGCATTGGTGCAGGACAGCAACGCGCAGCTGCGACGGGAGACAACGGTTGGTGACGTGACAGTGAGAGCATCCTCGGTCGACGTGCGCACCGTAGGTGCTGGGGGCGGCTCGATCGCACACGTGCCCGAGCTCACGGGTGCGTTGCGTGTGGGCCCGGAAAGTGCGGGCGCCGAACCGGGACCAGCCGCCTACAACAAAGGCGGTGACCTGCCGACGGTGACTGATGCCAACGTCGTACTCGGCTACCTACCCAGCGAAGTGCGTTTAGGTGGCGACATGGAGATCCGTAAGGATCTCGCGGAAAAAGCGATCAAGCCAGTCGCAGACGCGTTAGGGATCTCAGTACAGCGCGCCGCTGCGGGCATCATCGATATTGTGAACGAGAACATGTACGGCGCACTGCGACTGGTGTCGGTGGAGCAGGGCTTTGACCCGCGCGACTTCGCGCTGATCGGGTTTGGTGGTGCGGGCCCGCTGCACGCCAACGCACTCGGTAAGTTGATGAATAGCTGGCCGGTGATTATTCCCCCCGGCCCAGGCGTGCTGTGCGCTTACGGGGACGCGACCACGCGCGTACGCGACGAGGCGTCGCGGACGTTTATTCGTCGGTTTGGCAATACCTCAACAAGCGAGTTGACCAAGATTTTCCAGCAGCTAGCAAACAAGGCGCTGAAAACGCTCGAGAAAGAGGGTGTGCCCAAGGCGCATCGTTCAGTGACCTACCAAGCAGATATTCGTTATTCGGGGCAGGGGCTTACGCTGACAGTCGATTTCGACCTCAAGAAATTGAAGTCCAAGGGCTTGTCGGTCATTGGTGATCCCTTTGATGACATGCATCGACAACTCTTTACGTTTGCGCTCGACGCAGACAAGGAAATTGTGAATGTCCGGGCGGTGGCGCAAGGCAAGAGTGCCGAAATCGACGCAAAGAAAGTGACGGGCTCCGGCAGCCGCACGCCGGTCGCGGCCGCCAAGATCGGGACTTCAAAAGTCTTCATGGACGGCAAGAATATGGAAGCAAACCTATACCGACGGGATCAGTTGAAAGTCGGCAATAAAATCGACGGACCCGCGATCGTGCTTGAGATGGATTCGACCACGGTCATTCTGTCCGGCCATACCGGCAATGTCGACAAGTTCGGCAACATCCTGATAGCACCGTCAGCTTGAGCGAGGGGAGATAACAATGCCTGCAACAATCGTTGAAACCAATACCAAGAAATTCAAGCGTAAGGATATCGACCCCATCACCCTCGACATCATCGAAAACGCGATGATGAACGCCCGCTACGAGATGGATGCGGTCGTGTTTCGAACGGCGATGTCACCGGGGATTCGTGAGCAGAACGACATGTTCCCGATGATCGCCAACTTGGAAGGCAAGATGGTGGTCGGCCAGTTCGGTAGCTTTATCCACGGCTTTAAAGAGGCCTACGACGGTACTATCGAAGAGGGCGACCTGTTCCTGACCACCGACCCCTATGCCTGTAACGGCGCTATCAGCCACATTAATGATTGGCTGTTACTGCGACCCATCTTCAAAGACGGTCGGCTAATAGCCTACGCCGCTATGTTTGGTCACATGACGGATGTGGGCGGTAAGGTGCCGGGCAGTCTGCCAACCGACGCGCGGGAGATTTTTGAGGAGGGCATTCGCGTACCGCCGCTCAAGATCTTCAAAAATGATGAGCTGCAGAGCGATGTGCTGAACTTGATTCTGCACAACAGCCGCATGCCGACCTGGAACCGCAGTGACTTCAACGCCCTCGTTGCCGCCATGCGGACCGCAGAAAAGCGCGTTATTGAGATGGCAGAGCGCTTTGGTGACGATGAGTATTACTCGGCCCTGGACGAGCTTCTGGCCCGTAACAAGCGGGCAATGGCCAGATTGATCAAGGACACCGTACCCACGAAAAAGCAGCACTTTGAGGACTACATTTGTGATGATGGTCTGGGCATGGGCCCGTACCGAATCAAGTGCTCGATGTGGCGCGACAAAGACAAAGTCATTTTCGACTTTGACGGTACAGACCCGCAGTCGATCAGCTCGATCAATTTCTATCTCAACGAAGAGATGTTCAAGATGTTCTGCGGCGTGTACATGATCATGGTGTTTGATCCCCAGATTATGTTTAACGATGGTTTCTATGACTTGATGGAGGTGCGGATTCCCGAGGGCACCCTACTGAAGCCGCGTGAACCCGCTGCACTCTCATGCCGTACCCACGCGCTGGGGCGGATTTTTGACGTGCTGGGCGGGCTTTTGGGTCAGGGTGACCCTGACTTCCTCGCAGGCGCTGGCTTCTCTGACAGCCCACACTTTATGTACTCGGGTTACGACAAGAATGGCGAGTGGTATCAGCTCTACTCCATTGGCTTTGGCGGGATCCCGGGCAAACCTTCGGGTGACGGGCCCGACGGGCACTCACTGTGGCCTAGCTTTACCAACGTGCCCAACGAGTTCCTCGAGAGTTACTTCCCGCTGCGTATCGAAGCGTACGAGACGATCACTGACAGTGGTGGTGCGGGCTACAACCGCGGTGGCAACGGCCTGCGCATGGGCTACTGCTTCCTCGAGCCGGGCACCATCTCGATCCACGATGACCGCTGGTTGACCTACCCATGGGGCGTTAACGGTGGCTTACCGGGACGTCGCTCGGAGAAAATTCTGAAGCGCACCGACGGTAGTGAAGAAATGATGCCCAGTAAGTGTGACCGTATTACTGTGAATGCCGGTGACATTCTCTACTTCAATACCTGGGGTGGGGGAGGCTGTGGGGACCCCTTGAAGCGGGAAACCGAGCGTGTTGAGTTCGATGTGCGGGCGGGTCTGGTCTCGGTCGAGGGCGCCAAGCGCTACGGTGTGGTGATGAATGCTGACCACACGGTTGACGAGAAAAAGACCAAAGCGCTGCGCGCCAAGATGGCGAAGCAACGCGGCAAGGTCAAAATGTTCGACCGTGGCGGCGACATCGCTGAGCTGAAGAAGCGTTGCAAGAAAGAGACCGGGTTGGACGCACCGCGCCAGCCGGAGTTCCAGGCTTGGGCGCTCAAGTTCCTTGAGGACCAGCCCAAGCCCAAGGGCCGCATCAAGATGGCGCGCGGCTGAAAAGCCCGTTGCCTGTCTGACTGAAAGCCGGGCTCTGCCCGGCTTTTTTTTGGGTAAGTGGGTTATTTGGGGTTACTGAGCTATCACTTGGCGCTACTGCGTGACCAAAATAATGTTTAGAGATGAGCCGTTGCCCGACATGTTCCTTCCATGTTGCTCAAGATTGCTAGACTTTCACCTTGTGTCTTTACAGACTACCCCGATGCCAAATGACGCACCGAACACATGACCTTTGACCGTACAGCCCTGATCGGTCGCTCGCTGCGGGGCGCGACCTACACCGTATCTGAAGTCGACGTGAACGATTTCCTCGGTGTGGTCGCTGAGCCCGACTTCGGGCCAACCGATGGTTCCGAAAGCGCCGCTGGGGCAGCTTCAGGGCGCTTGGCGCCGCCGTCCTTCGCGCCGTTTGTCGCGGTACTGGGGCTGCTAAAAACCTTCGATTGGCAGAAAGACTTTCTGTTCGATTACCGAACGGGTACGGCCATGTTCGGAGAGCAGTCCATTGAGTTTCACCGGCCCCTGATGGTCGGGGAATCTGTTGCCATCTCGGCAGTGATAAGCGATGTGTACGAGAAGCAGGGCAAGCAGACGTTTGATGTGGTTGAAGTCACTTTCGACATCAAGCGTCGCGAAGAGGGGGATCTGCTTATGTCCGGTCAGCAATCCTACATCCTGTTCAAATGACAGCACCATTGAGCAAAGCCTGGTATGAGGATTATGAGGTCGCAATGGCGCTGCCCAGCGTCGAGCTAGGGCCCATGGATCGCCAAGATTACATCCCCATTGCGCTGATTTTGAGAGACACCAACCCGCTGCATCTGGATCGCGTCTATGCCCACGAGCGAGGCCTGCACGACGTGGTCCAGCAGGGACCACTGAATCAGGCGTACCTCTATCGATATCTCACCTCCCTGCTGCATGATCCCTGGGATTTGGTGGCGACCAAGATGCGCTTTGCTGCCAACGTGTTTCCTGATGACATCTTGACCTGCGGGGGAGAGGTGCTCGCCGTGGCGCCCACGGAGGCGGGTGGCGGGATCGTGACCTGCGCAGTGTGGCAACGGAATCAAAAGGGCGAGACTATTCTGAAAGGTGAGGCAAAGGCCCGGGTTCCCTCACGAGGCTAGCGGGGCGCTCACAAAGGGCGCGATACCGGCCTCAGGTTGGGGTCGTGTCAGCGAGGATGCGCTCTCGGAGCGCCGATTTGAGTATCTTGGTCGCGCCCATCGGCCAATCCTCTATAAAGCGCACATGCCGGGGAACCTTGAAGCTCGCGATTTCGCCGCGACAAAAATCAATCATCTCGGCTTCCGTCGCTGAAGCACTCGGAACCAGTTCAATAAACGCCACAGGGACCTCACCGTATTTTTCGTCGGGCAGACCTACCACCTGTGCCAGCTTCACCGCCGGATGAAGCGCGAGATAACCCTCTATCTCCACAGCTGCGACATTTTCGCCACCCACTTTCAGCATGTCTTTAAGCCGGCCGCGAAATGTCACGCGACCCTCGACGTCTAAAACGCCGAGATCACCGGTCCGGAACCATCCGCCTTCCCAGAAGGCCGCCTCGGTCTTCTCGGGGTCGTTGTAGTAACCGCTAAACACACCGCGCCCGCGGGCAACGATCTCGCCGGGCTCGCCATGCCCCAACGTTTCTCCGGTTTCCGGATCGCGGACTTCAATCTCGATGCCAGGCAGTGCGCTCCCCGAGCACTCTGAACGCAGCGGCAGGGGGTCGTCGGGGTTGCACATGGCGACGGAGCCGCCACATTCGCTCATCCCAAAACAGGTAATTTGAGTGGTGTGAGGCATCAGTGCTTGCATAGCGACCAGCTCCTCGGGAGGCCCCACATTGAGCATGATGCGAACATTGCTGAGGGTATCAGGGGTATAGCGTGGGTGGTGGAGTACCTGCAGGGTAATGGTGGGGAAAGCGGGGAAGGCGACGGTGACCCGCTCGCGGGTAATCAGCTCAAGGGCTTCGTCCGCTTCAAAGTGAGCCATGGAAACCAGCGTCCCACCAACGTGGAGGGTGCCCGTGAGCGGCTGGGTGAAGGCGCTATGGAACATCGGCAGCGGGTTCCAAACAACATCGCCCTCGATGAGTCGTAACCGATCGGTGCCCCCCACCACGCCGGCATGTTGCAGGACAATGTGGTCCAGCGGGCAGCCCTTGGGCATGGCTGTGGTGCCCGAGGTATAGAACATCAGCGCGGTGTCGGTTATCGCAGTGCCCGCATGGCGCTTCTCAACCTCGCCGGGGTCCACCGACTCTGCCAGGTCGAAAAAGCTGTCGCGATTCATGAAGCCTTCGCGGTGCCCTCCGCCCAGAAATATCTGATGCTGCAGGGCGGCTACTTTTTGTACCCTGGCTTTGCTCAACAGCTCAACGTAATCGGTGTGTGCTTCGAACATGTCATTGGTCACCACCACTTTGATGCCTGCATCCGCCGTCACATGGGCGATTTCACGTGCCTTGAAGCGGGCGTTGTATAGCACGGGGATCGCGCCGATCAGCGATGCGCTAAACAGAATGTCGGTGAAGTCCAGACCATTGGCCATCAGGATGCCCACGCGATCACCGCGTTCGATACCTAGGGCGATCAGGGAACGACCGATACGGCGCGCTCGCCTCTCCAACTCGGCGTAGGTAACCCGCTCATCGCCAACAACAATACAGTCGCGATCCGGGTGTCGTCTTGCACCCCGCAGCAAAACCTCTGCGAAGGGAACAGTCTCGAACTCAGACACTGACAACGGCGCGCCTCATCCCATTTTTGCGCAGCGCCAGAGGCGTTCGGCTATTATCTTGGTGATATTGGCGCATAGGGCAGTCACTGTACCCGTATCCTCCGAGGCTCGCTATTGGCGCAGATCTAAAGCTTGGCGGTTGGTGAGCACTCGTTCCTGGGGCACAATGCCGGCCCATCGAGCCCAGGGATTGTTGGGCTTATGTCTGACTCATATTCTGACAGGGGAGCCACCATGGCGCGTGCCTTACTGATCAAACTGCATTTGTATTGTTCTGCTTTTTTCGCGGCCGCGATCATATTGGTGGCGGTATCCGGGGGGCTGTATCTGATCGGTATCAAAGGCACCATCGAGCAGACGCTTGTCGGCACCCTCGCCACGGGGCAGCAACTCTCACAAGACCCGAGCGAAGCCAACGTGCAAGCAGCATTGGCGTCTCTTGGTGTCAATGACTTCGAGTTTGAGTACGTGAAACAAAAAGGTTCCCAGTTGATCACCCGGCCCACGACGCGACCGTTTTACACGCTTGAGATCAGTGGCGACGAGGCTGTGGTGCAGTACAACGAGCCCTCTCTGCAAAAGCGCATGATCGAGCTTCACATGGGGCATGGGCCGACTGCTTACAAGACTTATCAGCAAGTGTTCGCGGCGGGGATGCTCTTTATTATTCTGACAGGATTGTGGCTGGGTCTGTCTTCTGCCCGGCTCCGTTTTTCTACCGCAGTGATCTCGGGCGCCGGAGTGATCTTGTTTCTGTGGCTGGCGCTTTCATAGCAGAGCATCCATAGACGTATATCCATAAAAAAGCCGGGCAGTGCCCGGCTTTTTTACTAGTTTAGAGGCTTAGAAATCCCACTGGAACTCTACGCCCGCCGTGCGGTAAGCGCCTGGGGTGACAAATGCGCCACCAAACTCAGGTGCCATGATGACCTCCGCGATGTACTCCTCGTCAAACAGGTTACGGGCAAAGGCGGTGACGCGCCAACGCTCGCCACCTACGCTGACGCGCAAGTTGGTGATGCCATACCCGTCCACCTGAGTGCCACCCAGCGTGCCATAGTCGGCTGAGCTGCCTGCGGCTCCCGTTTCAACACCGTAACTACTGATATCACGGGGCCCGAAGCTGGTGGGAAGACCACCGAATAGTACCGCCGGAACCTCGAAGTTACCGAAGCCGTTAGGTGAGTCCAAATCTCCGCCTTGGACCACGTGATAGAAAGTATCTCCCTGATAGGCGTATTCAATTCGAGCCATCAGATTCAGGTCGCCAAAGTTCTGATCCCAGGTTAAGGCGACATTGGCGGTGAAATCGGCGGCGTTGGGTACGTCGTTGCCCACAACGTAAGGCCGCACAGTCATCGCGTCGATTTCACCGTCCACCGTGCTGTATCCCGCGTCGAGGCGGAGGCCATCCGTCATTTGCCATGAGGCGCCAACTTCAAAGCCCTGAATGGTGACTTCGTCGATGCTCTCTACAGTTCTCAGCAGGCCAAACGGGCCCACGTAGAACTCGAAAAACTGCATGTCATCGACTTCGGTGTGGTACGCAGCGGCGTTCAGCTGCAGGTTGCCGTCAAGAAGCGTTGACCGGAAACCTACCTCGAAGGAGCTCGAAGTTTCCTCGTCGTAGATTTCGGGCGGTGCCACTGGCAGGCCGTCGGGGTTCACCAAGAACAAACTGATGATCTCTGTGCCGCCGAGGTTGTTAAAGCCGCCTGTCTTAAAGCCAACGCCCCAACTACCGAACAGCGTGGTGTTTTCAGAGAGATCGTAGGACAAGCTGAGCTTGGGCTGGATCGCATCAAACGCTTTGCTTCGGTCCGCCACCCGCGCGCTCACTGCGCCCGTATCAAGATCGATGAAGGCTGGGTTCCAGGGTGTACCACCCAGAGGCACCCCGTTCAAAGTACAGCCACTCTCAAAGAAGGCGCCGCAGTAGTCGATGCGGGTAGAAACATTGCCTTCGGCTGGGCTGGGTACCGCGTTGGACACTTCTCGATCCTCGATGTCGTAACGCAGCGCGAAAGACAGCTCCATCCGATCGGTGATGTCGTAGTTGATTGAGCCAAAACCTGAAAGCACCGTGGTCTCGAAATCATCCAATACCAGCGCATCGGTGAGCTCGTTCACGAAAGAGCGGGGCAGCTGCGCGCGCCCGTCGTCCTCGAGCTGTGCCACACCAACACGGCGATCAATATTCAGGAAGTACATGCCCGCCTGCCAACGCAGTCGCTGATCAGCGTCTGATGTCCACTGTAACTGGAAGCTGATGTCGCGCTGATTACGCTCTTGATACTGATACCCATCACAGGTTGTTGGTGTGTATGGGCCGAAGAGCCAGCTGTCAGGAGTACCCCCAAGGTTGAACTGAGGCTGCGCCATGGGGGTTCCATCGCCAGCGAAGACAGACCTTGCTGCTGCGCTCTCTTGGCAGGTGGCGAGGTTGTTGTAGAAGCCAAACGAACCAGAGGTACCATCTGCAAGGAAATATTGGTCTTGGTCAGAGTAAAGCGCCCATGCTGTCAAAGTGCCCGAATCAAATTGCTTATCGATTTTGACAGATACTTCCAGCGTGTCTTGCTCGTTCTCGGGGTCCACGTTAGGGGAATAAACAAAGTCAAAATCGTTGACATTGATTGCCGCCGCCGTTGGCACGACCCCCAGATCGCCAAGGCCACCTGCGTCGATGAACCCAACAAAAAACGGGATTTCAAAAGCAGCGTTAAAGGCAATCGAGGCTGCGGAAACTTCGGAGTAACGGATCTTGGTATCGATCGACAGGGTGTCGGTCGGGTCAAAAACCAGACGACCGCTCACGGCGGTCTCTTCGTAGTCATTCACGACATCGTCATTGAGGTAAACATTCTCAAGGAAACCGTCGGTCTTGCGCGAGGTCACGGTGAGGCGGCCGGCGACATCGCTACCCAAGGGGCCTGCGATGGTGGCCGTGCCGTAGACTGTGCCGTACTCCGCTGCACCGACTTTGATGCTGCCTTCCATTTCTTGAGTGGGTCGCTTGGTAGACATGATGACCGCACCCGCGGCAGCAGAGCGCCCATAGAGTGCGCCTTGCGGCCCTTTGAGCACCTCAATCTGAGCCAGATCGGGATACTCGCGGTTAAAAGCTGAGGGGTTGGTGTAAAGGATGCCGTCGACGATAAACGCGAAGTTGGTCTCGGCGTCTCGGGCACCGTTAATGCCGCGGATACTGAGCGAGCTGTCGCCGACTTCCACCGTGTTGACGAAGGTCACGCCCGGCGTCATATAGACAAAGTCTTCCGCGCGCTCGACGCCCATGTTCTCGATCTGGCCTTCAGTGAAAGCCGTTACGGTTGCGGGTACGTCCTGCAGTGATTCTGCTCGGGCTCGCGCGGTCACGACTACTTCTTCGAGCTGCGCCATGGCGACAGACGGCATCAGCGTTGCGGTAGCAGAGAGCGCCGCTGATACCGCAGCGGTTAAGGGGAGTGTCGCCAACGCCTGATGACGTCGCTTGAGTGGGGTAGAGCTCCTCATGGGTAGCCTCCTTCTTAGTAAGCCCGGGAAGGGCTATGAGTCCAGTGTTTACACAAACTGCGAGGCTTCAGATCAGCTCTGAACCCGCTAAGAATCGCCCGTTGTCCGGACATTACTGTTAATTAACCCCAATATCGCCTCGTGATCGGCTTCGGTCAAGTCCAGTTCTGCAATAATTTTTGCGGTATCGGCGCCAATTTGTGGCAATTGTGTGTCGATTTGGGCAGGTTCATCGCTGAATTTGATCGCTGAGCCGATATGGTCATTGCCCACATCGTCCTGAAACCGCATGCCGCGTTCCATCACGTGCTCAGACTGCCAGGCCTCTTTGAGCGTCACTACCGGGCTCCAGCAGATGTCCCGGCCCTTAAACCAGGCCTCCCATTCCTCTCTGGAGCGGGTCCGGAATGTCTCGCGTAAAAACGCGACGGCTGGCCAGTGGCCTTCACCGGCTGGCCCGGTCACTGCGCCAATGAAATCGGGCCGACCTAGCCCCTCAAATAGCGCCTGCACGAATTTGTGCTCCCCACCACCCAGAGCAATATAGAGTTTGTCTGCTGTCTCATAGACATTGAGCATGGCGTTGCCGCCATGGGTGCGCTCTTTGAGGCGCTCCGGGGCCTGTGCGCCGCCGAAAACGGGGCCCAGAATATTGGGGCTCGCTGCCAAGACCGACTCGAACATGCTGATATCGACAAAGTCGCCGCGCCCGGTCGTATGGCGACGATGGAGCGCCATGAGCACCCCAGACAACGCGAGATAAGAAGACAACATGTCGGCGATCGGCACGCCGATAATCGCCGGACCTGAGTCTCCTTCGGGCGACCGCGTGACATCGAGGATGCCGGCGGCGGCGACAGTAGCGGTGTCGTGCGCGGGCTTATCGCGCCAGGGTCCGGTTTGACCGAAGGCGGAGATCGAGCAGTACACCAGCCCGGGGTTGTCCGCTGAAAGCGACTCGTAATCAATACCGAGTCGTTTGGCTACCCCGGGACGAAACGCTTCGACGACGACGTCAACCTGCTTGGCCAATGCGAGCAGGGCACGTTTGCCCGCGTCGGTTTTGAGATCCAACGCGATACTCTCTTTACCGCGCTGGGTGTTGCGGAACATGACTGTCTCGCCACCCTGTTGCCATGGGAAGGCCTCAGCAGACCGAGTGGGTTCGGGTGCGCGGGGGTTCTCCACTTTGATGACCCGCGCCCCGTGATCGGCCATCAACTGTGTCGCGGCAGGTCCCGGCAGAAACAGCGACAGGTCAAGAACAGTCAGGCCGTCTAGCTTCATTTTGGGTCAGCTTTAGCAGGTGACGCCGTCGTCGCTAAGGCCGCTGAGATCCTCTTCTGAGAGGCCCAAGAGATCGCCCAGGATTTCACTGTTGTGTGCACCAATCTTGGCGCCGGGCCAATCGGTGCGCCCGGGCGTCTCGCTGAGCTTTGGGAGAATGGCCGGGATCTTCAATGGTTCGCCGTCAATCTCGACGGTTTCGAACATGCCGCGGGCGATGTAATGTGGATCGGTCATCATGTCCTCGACGCTGTAGATGGGCCCCACCGGCACGCGTGCGCCCTCTAGCTTGCTGATGATGTCAGCCGAGCTGTGCTCGCTACACCACTTGGCGAGCGCAGCATCGATCTTTTGCTCGTGAATGACACGTCCCTGGTTGTGCTCCAGTTCAGGATCGTTAGCCATGTCTTCGCGACCGGCCTCGGTCATCAGGCGCTTGAAAATGGAGTCACCGTTGCCGCCGATCACGACATGTTTGCCGTCCGAACATAGGTAGGTATTGGTCGGCACGATGCCCGTGATAGTGGTGCCTGACGGCTCCCGCACCACACCTGCACCATCAAACTCGGGGACGATTCCTTCCAGTAAATTGAAAATCGATTCGTAGAGTGCGACGTCAACTACCTGGCCTTTACCGCTCTTGTTGCGCTCGATAATGGCAAAGGCCACGCCTAAGGCCGCATGAATGGCCGCGACCGTATCACCCAGAGAGATGTTGGGTCTCACCGGCGCCTTTCCGGGTTCCCCGTTGATATAGCGAAAGCCGCCATAGCCCTCTGTGACCGACGCATAGCCTGGCTTCTCGGAGAAGGGGCCACTTTGCCCGTAACCCGAAATCCGCGCGTAAATGATGCCGGGGTTTTTCGCCTTCACCTCATCGGGGCCGAGTCCCCAGCTCTCCATGGCGCCGGGTCGGAAGTTTTCGATGACCACGTCTGCCTTGGTCAGCAAGTCAAAAGCGAGTTCCCGACCGCGCTCTGATTTTAAATCGAGCGTGACGCTCTTCTTATTTCTAGCCAGCGAGTGATACCACAGCGACATGCCGTTGCGGACCTCTCGCCATTGGCGTATCGGGTCGCCTGTCGGAGGTTCCACTTTGATCACTTCGGCACCGAAGTAACCGAGCACTGTGCCTGCAAAGGGGCCAGCCAGAAGTTGCCCTAATTCGATGACCCGAAGGCCCTCTAGAGGTCGCGATTGAGACATGCTTTGCTCCTGAGGTGAATCTGTTGCTCAATTGACAAATAGTACGGACATTTGATTCTAATGGGAACGCAGGGACTCACCGTCACTTTGGTATAGCCGAGTAAGTCTTATTGATTTCTTTAAAGGAGCAATGATGAAAACGAGCCAATCCGTCTGGATGTTCTTGTGCGCCCTATGGAGCCAGTTTGCGCTCGCAGAGGCAGACTGGGTGTTACGTGGGGGTGTGATCTATTCAATGGATGATACGGCCTCACATTACTCTGCAATGGCGTTCAAGGGGAACCGTTTAACTTGGCTGGGTGAGAGCGAATCGGCGGCGGTACATATCGGCCCGGCGACCCAGATCATCGAGCTTAAAGGTCGAACGGTACTGCCCGGTTTCATCGACACCCATATCCACAGTATGGACACCTTGCCTCTGGTTAACGGCGTCAAGCTCAGTCCCTACGACAGCGCAGAGGTGGTGCTTGAAGCCATCGCAGAGCACGCCCGCACGCACCCCTATCAAAATCCGGTGCTTGGCTCCGGTTTTCTGGCGCCCGCCTTCGGGGTAGAGGGGCCGACGGCTGCGCAACTGGACGCGATCGTGCCAGATAGACCCGCGCTGATTATCGATGAGGGTGGTCACACCGGTTGGGCGAACTCGCTCGCGCTAGAGGCTGCAGGCATTTCACGCGATACACCCGACCCCGTACCCGGCGCGCACTTTTTTCAGCGGGACGAGGAGGGCAATCCCACAGGGTGGCTAGTCGAGGGAGCGGCGATCGATCCGGTGACCGAGGCGCTAGGCGTGATCAGCGAGGAGGCGCTCGCGCTCGCGGCACCTGATTTTTTCATGGAGATGTCGGCGGTTGGGCTGACCGCCGCTTTCGATGCCGGGATGATCGATACCGGCGAGTTTGGGCGTCGGCTTGCGCTGAAGATGGTTGAGGCCGGGGAGTTTCCGGTGCGGATGGTGGCCTCACTCTATGTGAATCAGCCCGAGCAATTGCCGACCGCTTTGGCAACATTGGCCGAACTGAGCGCGCGCTACCACCACCCGCTGTTTAACGTATCAACATTAAAGCTGTCTTTGGATGGCACGGTGGAGGCCAAGACGGCGGTTATGCTCGACCCCTACATTTTGCCGGAGGGGCATGTGGCCAAACCGCTCCTGCCTAACCCGGTGATGTTCGACGCCGTGGCCGCGGCCCATGAAGCCAACGTGGATTTACACCTTCACGCGATTGGAGACGGTGCGGTGCGCTCGGCGTTGGATTCGATCGAGCGCGCCAAAACACTGCACCCCGAGAGCGACTCGCGCACGACGATCTGTCACATCGAGATTGTGAATGCGGATGACGTGAGCCGCTTCGCCGAGCTGGGTACAGTCGCCCAGACCACGCCCACCTGGTTTTATTACGATGATTTGGCGCTTCGGTATCTTGGAGTCGGGCGCTTCAACCAGATGTATCCACTGGCCTCGATTCTGCGGCACGGCGGCAAGGTCACGCTGGGTAGCGACTACCCAGTCAGTTGGATCGGCAAAGACGCGCTGAACCCCATGTTCAATATTGAAATGGCAGTGACCCGGCAGCAGGCGGGTAACCCGGAAGTGCCCATTCAGGCCAGAGTCAGCGAGCGACTCAGTGTTGATCAGGCTATTAGAGCGCACACCTCGGATGCTGCTTGGCAACTTGGACTGGAAGATCAAATCGGCACGCTGGAGGTGGGCAAGCTCGCGGACATTGTCGTGCTCGAGAGAGATCCGTATACCAGTGATCCGTACACGATCCATGCCATCAAGGTAGACCACACCTTTTCAGACGGCAGGTTGGTCTTCACTCGCCCAACGGCCCAGTAGAGCAGCATTTGCACGTTTGGAGGGGCCACGCCGCTTCGTCATAGGGTGGCTGAACCCCGATGGCATAGCATGTGGCTAAATCTGAATAGCTCAGGACAACAGCTGTCTAGGCCCGATTTCCCCGGCGTTTAAAGGGCCGGCTGCCAGCACATCCGGTGACCTTCCGCTGCCTATTCTAAGCAGGATCAATCGTTTTTGGGCGCCCGACCCGAGATCAGACAATCTCAACATCCTGAAAGGGGTATGAAAATTAACTCCCTTTAGGGGTTGCTTTCTTTGATAATGATAATAAAAATGATTCTCATTAACGAAATGAGAAGTGAGTCGACACAAATGAAACGCAACGAGCAACCCGCACTAATGATAATCGCCGGATCGGTATTGGCTTTCACAGCCTCTCCGCTGCGGGCAGAAACCACTGACCCGCTGACGCTGGAAGAGACCATTGTCAGAGGTAATTATCTGCAGTCGAGTGAGGCCAACGCGTTGAAGACGCCAACGCCCATTCTGGACGTCCCCCAGAGCCTCAGCATTGTGACCTCAGAGCAAATCCTGAGGCGTGGTTTTACCAGCGTTTCTGACATTATCGAGTATCTGCCCGGCGTCAGTATGTCGCAGGGGGAAGGGCACAGGGACGCCGTTGTGTTCCGAGGTGTTCGGTCTACCGCTGATTTCTTTATCGATGGCGTGCGGGATGACGTTCAATATTATCGGCCGCTCTACAACCTTGAACAGCTAGAGGTGCTGAGGGGGCCTAACGCGCTACTGTTTGGCCGCGGCGGCACGGGAGGCATCCTGAACCGGGTAACCAAGAAAGCGGAGATCGGCAACAGTTTCTCTCAATTGACAGGGTATGCAGATTCCTTTGGTGCCGGCGGACTACAGGGTGATCTGAATGTTGGCCTGACCGACAGCATCGCTTTCAGACTCAACGCCATGGCGGAGGGTCTGGACAATCATCGCGATCATTTTGATGGCGAGCGGATAGGCGTCAATCCGACCTTGAGGGTGTCGTTGTCAGAGGCAACCACGCTTGACCTTTCATATGAGTATGTCGATCACGAGAGATTTATCGATCGCGGCATCCCAACAGGCACCAACGGTGACCCTGTTGAGCGGTTCGACCGAGTGGTTTTTGGTGACCCAGATGTCAATGTGACCGAACTTGAGGCGCACATCCTGATGGCAAGTCTGGAGCATCGTTTCTCAGACACGATGAAGGGTAAAGTCACCGCCTTTTATGGCGACTATGACAAGCTCTACCAGAATTTCTATGCGGCCTCCTACAGTGAGGCTGACTCGCCGGATGTCGTCGCGCTGGACGGCTACGTTGATACGACGCAGCGGGAGAATCTCATTCTGTCTGGCAACCTCATCAAAGAGGTTTCGTTTGCGAATATGAGCCATCGATTCCTTCTGGGTGCCGAGTACGTTGATACGACGTCAGATCAAGATCGTTGGAACACATATTGGTCAGAGACGTCAGATGATAAAGAAACATTTTCTGTCGCGCGGCCGATGGGGGTTGTCGGCGGCGTCGGCATCAACGCGTCGGGCGTGCGAACAGTCAATGATTTCACTGTCGATCAGAATGACGACACCCAAGTGACGATTGAGGTCGCATCGTTTTATCTTCAAGACGAAATGGCCATTACAGACTATCTGGACGTTGTGCTGGGTGCGCGATTCGATCAATTTGAGATTGACGTATTCAATGTGGCTGCCGATGACTCGCGATCAAAGCGCGACGAGGAAGTCTCCCCCAGGCTAGGTTTGGTTTTGAAGCCGATGGAAAATATGTCTTTGTATGCCAGTTACAGCGAGTCATTTCTACCGCGAAGCGGTGAGCAGTTCGCGAATATCAATGGCAGCAAAGGCCAGCTTGATGCCGACACCTTCGCGAATACCGAGCTTGGCTTCAAATGGGATATTTCACCTGCTCTCAGTTTTACCGCTGCCGTCTTCGAGATTGAGCAGGAATCGCCCCAGGTGGCTGACAATGACCCAGCGACTTTGGATGTGATCAAATCGGAAACAGATGGTTTCGAGCTTCAACTTGAGGGGCAGTTGACTGAGGCTTGGTATATCTCGGCCGCTTATAGCTACTTGGATGGGGAGCAGATGGGTCGTACCGGGTCCAAAGGCCTTCGACCAAGAGAGCTGCCGGAGAATATGTTCTCGGTGTGGAACTTTGTGCAGTTCACGCCAAAACTGGGCGCGGGACTGGGACTCACCTACCAGGACGAGAGCTTCATTAACAATAGCAATACGGCGCGATTGCCGAGCTATACCCGTGTTGACGCGGCGCTTTACTATGATTGGTCAGACGATGTCCGGGTGCAGCTCAATCTTGAGAATGTTGGGGACACGGTGTACTTCCCGAGTTCACATAGCACGCACCAGGCAACGGTGGGTGCACCGTTCAATGCGCGTCTCGCGATCACTATGGATTTTTAAGTCAGAGGATTAGCCCGGCTTACGCCGGGCGGTTGTCACTGCAAGCCCGCCTTATCAAAACCCCTCAGTCGCGCAGCGTCAGCATAGGTGGGGGCAGATAGCGGGCCGTGAGGTTTCAATCTGACCCTGCGGTGCTTAATCTGGTTTGACGGTTTTCATCGCCGTCTGAAGGTAGTTCTGCTCCCCAACACGCTCGATCAATGAGAGCTGAGTCTCAAGCCAATCCACGTGTTCTTCTTCAGCTTCAAGAATATCCTTGGCGAGGTCCCGTGAGACGAAATCCTTTTCCTTCTCACAGCATTCGATCGTGGCGACGAGATCTGCGTGCGCGATGTGTTCGAGTTGCAGATCACACTCCAGCATCTCTCGAGGCGTCTCGCCGATACGCAGTTGCCCCAGGTCCTGAAGGTTCGGAATACCCTCTAGAAACAGGATGCGCTCAACCAGAGCGTCCGCATGCTTCATCTCATCGATCGACTCGTGGTACTCGTGCTCCGCGAGTTCAGTGAGTCCCCAGTCCTTGTACATTTTTGAATGAAGAAAATACTGATTGATCGCAACCAGTTCGTTGTAGAGGATTTTATTCAGGTGCTTGAGCACCTCGGGGTGACCTTTCATGGGATTTGCCTGCCTGAGTATTTTTGACAGGACACACTATAACCAACCCCGGGGGGTAGGGCAACTAAGTGACTGATTTTGTTAATAAAAATGGAAGTGAGAAGTATTCGTATTCTCAGGCGGAAGCGGCCGTTCCGATAGCCGAACCCGATGCAGTAGGCGACGATGCCAAGCGGGCGTCCTCAACGACCCTCTGTGCCCTGAGCAGGCACTTACCGCATTGGGTTGAGCAACCCGTAGTGCGGCTGACTTCATCAACAGATGTCGCACCCGCGCAAACTTGCTCGCGGATAGCGCGTTCTGTGACGCCTTTGCAAATACAGATGTACATGCGGTCACGGTAATGATAATGGGAATGATTGTCAATAAGATTGGTGTGGGTAGTGTGGAGGCCTCGATTTAACGGTATTCGACGTCTATCAACGTCCAATAGCTGTCCCCATCGGGGGTCTCTAGCTGGATGTCGTTGCCTATAGGTTGGCCCAGTAGTGCTCGTCCAAGTGGTGAGTCACAGGAAATTTTACCCTGGCTGACGTCAAATTCATCTGGGCCGACAATCCGCCACACCTGTTCGGCGCCTTCCTCATCCTCGAGCGTGACCCAGGCACCGAACCAAGCTTTATTGCGGTCACCTAAAGGGCCCTCAACGATTTGCAGTGCATCGAGTCTTTTTCGTAAAAACCGCACTCTGGAGTCGATTTCCCGAAGTCGTTTCTTGCCGTAAATATAGTCCCCGTTTTCGGAGCGGTCGCCGTTGGCCGCCGCCGCCGAGACAGCTCTGGTGACCTCGGGGCGTTCGACTTTCCATAGCTCATGGAGTTCGGTCCGCAGCGATTCCTCACCCTCGGGGGTGATATAGGGTGAGCCCGCAGAGCGGGGTGGTCGATAGCGGCCCATGGGTAAAGTGTAGAGCGGTGGACGCAGAGTGGGAATGCCGCAAACGTCATGAATGTGTGCTGGGCTGCAGGGCGTCTTTGACGCGAGTTTCAGAGCCAAACACCAAACACCAAACACCAAACACCAAACACCAAACACCAAACACCAAACACCAAACACCAAACACCAAACA
>CBFHIW010000003.1:0-90261 GCA_965656065.1 Luminiphilus sp.
TACCAAAAAGCTCTGGCCTGCTCTGCCGATGGCCAGCGGTGCATCACCAGTCTTGTGGCACCCCAGTCGCCTTCGAGCGACGTCTGCTCCCCGCCGAGCACCAGATACTCACCGCCGAATTCCGCGACGATATCGGGAACCACTTTGGCGTAGGCACCGAACTTTTCGGGGTCGTGGAGGACTGCTTCAACGATGATATAGGCGGTCATGGGCGCACCTTGCCTGCTTGGGCTCAGCCATTATTGTTATGCAAAGCAATATAGCATGGGCGGGCAGGCCCCTGATGAGAAGCCCCTGACGTCCCAGCTCAGGACAGACCGAGCGCCCCCGGATTCATGATGCCATCGGGGTCGAGGGCGGCCTTGATACCGGTGACTAGATCGAGTGCCGGCGCCTTTAGCGCGCTGTGATAGTGGTAGGCCTTGCCCAGTTGCATGTGGCTGGCGCCTTCCGCTGACAGTACATCAACCACTTCGCTCTTGACCTTATAGACCGCGTCCCACGCGTCGGGCACCGCATCAAACTGATTGAGTCGCGCAAGGTGGTCGGGCTCGAGGCTGTGCTTGTGCAGCGCATTCAGTTCGTCAGGCCAAAAGAACACCGGCTCGAGTACGGTGATCTGCTCGCTGACCACGGCGACCAAATAGCCTGTCTCGATGTTGAACTGCTCGAGTGTGTCGCGATTGCGCTCATACACCGCCTCTACCTCGGCCAGTACCGCCTCGCCGCGCGAGTGGGGTACCAGACCATGGACCGGTAGCCAGCGCTCACCCTCTGCGCCCACCATATTGTTGACCGGACCGAAGGGGTTCGCGGCCAGTATCCGTGGGATGCTGTCGGGTAGTTCTTTGCCGCCCTCTGATGAACAAATCTCACGAATCCGCTTGGCCTGATGGTCGGCTTCCGCTTCTGTTCGGCCTTCGCTGATCGTGAACATCGCCCACTCAACATCGTCCATGAAGCGTCGGCCAGAGAGTGCGATCTTGGCACCCTGTTTGATCTTGTTCACGATGCCTGACTCGCTCTGAAGGACGCCTGAAAGTTGCTGGGCATCGGCCGCGAGGCTGGCGCGCTTCATGCGTTGATGTTGGAGGTAGGGGTCGAATCCAAAGCATTCGCTGGTCAGGGACTCGCGAGAGATCTGGGCCATGGCGCGGAGCATGGGGCCCGACTCGTCAAAGGCAAAGCTGGTATAGCCTTTGGCCCCGGCCAGTGGCAGCAGTGGCAGTGTGGCGCGCACCTTGATGCCGAGGGCGCCGCAGTCTCCTAGGAACACGCCGGTCAGATCAGGGCCGAAGTGTCGCGTGAAAGGTGCTGCGTGCTGTTGAGCCGCCGAGCCCGTCTCCAGCAGATCGCCTTTGCCTGTGACAACACTGACCGAAAGGACATTGTCAGCGGCGGTGCCACGCTGACCGCTGCCCCAAAAAATACTGTTCTGTGAAAGGCCACCGCCGACCGTTGCATAGCGCCCGGACAGCGTGCCCCAATAGGCAGTGCGGACACCCAGGGGTGCCAGGTGCTCATAGAGTTTTTGCCAGCTGCACCCGGCCTCGACCGTCACATAGCGATCTTCCAGATTGACCTCAACGATGGCATCCATGCTGGCCATATCGATCAACACGCTGTCGGGGGCGTTGGCGATGTAACCGCTGGTATAGCTCATACCGCCACCGCGTGTGACGATTGGCGTACCGCGCTCGAGACAGGCGCGCACGAGTGCCTGCACTTCATCGATGCTGCGCGGCCGCACAACCGCACAGATCGGCGGTCCTACGGTGAAGACGTCCTGGGAATACAGCGTGATCTGCTCGGGATCCGTGGTGATGATCTCGGCCGGCAGTAATTGGGTGATGGTGGATACCACTGCGTTCATTCAGCGCCTCCTGCCCCATATCAGTGACACACTATGAGCCGCAAAGGGTAACAGACGTTCGAGGATGTCGCCCGGCGCATTAGGCAACAGTGACAGCGCCACAGTGAGACCAAAGCCTATCCAGATACCCGCGACTCGGACGCCGTCGGGGATCTGCCAGCCCAACAGGCGCGCAAACAGCGTGGGCCCCAGTGCTGCCCCCAGCGCGCTCCACGCAAACAACACCCGTGAGAAGATCGGCGCCGGCAGAAAGAGCGCTACCAACACGGCGAGTAGCACAACGATGAGCACCGCCCATCGTCCGCGACGCAAGACCTGCGGGCTACCTTTCAGTGCCTCATCGGTAAGGTCGTGGGACAGTGTGCTGGCACAGACCAGCAGCTGGCTGTCGGCGGTGGACATGATGGCCGATAGCACCGCAGCGAGCAGCAGGCCCGCCAGCACCGGGGGTAGCACTTCTTCCGATAAGGCAAAAAAGACCTGTTCATTGTTGTTTAGTGAATCGAAGATCCCGCGCCCCACCAATCCGGTCAGGACCATCCCCGAGAAGACAACGAGATACCAAAAGAGGGTGATGCGTGCTGCGGTGCGCCGTGCACGGTGATCCCTCAGCGCCATAAAGCGCACCATCAGGTGGGGTTGCCCAAACGTGCCAAGACTGATGCCCAAGGACCCGATGGCAAAGCCGATTGCTGCCAGGGTCGCCGCATGGGTTCCCCCATTGTGTTGGTCGCCAAGTTCAATGAGCGCGATAACGGGGCCCAATCCGCCCATCGAGATCACGGTGCCCAGCGGTAGCGTGATCGCTGCCAGACACATGACCACACCTTGTAGGGTATCGGTGAGGCTGACCGCCCAATAGCCACCCAGCCAGGTGTAAATCAGAATGACCAGCGCGCCGCCTACAATCGCCAGCGTGTCGCTGACGGCAAACACTTCGGTGACGGCGAGCCCCGCGCCCTGAAACTGCGCGGCGACGTAAAACACGAAGGCGATCAGAATAATGATGGCCGCGGAGCGCACGAGGGCGCTGCTGCGGCCGTTCCCGTTCGGCGCGCTGAGATAATCGATAAGCGTGGTCAGCTGCTGCTCATGACTGGCTTCCAGTAGCCTCGGCGCGATCCACCACCACGCCACCACCATCCCCGACAGGCTTCCCAAAGCGACCCAAATAACAGACGGACCGATGGCAAAGGCAGCGCCGCTCACCCCCAATAATGTCCACGCTGAGGAGGCGCTGGCGCTATAGGAGATGGCGGTGACCCAGGGGCCCACGTTGCGGCCACCGAGAAAAAAATCGCTGCTGGAGTGCGTGCGCCGCGACGCCCAGAGGCCTACCGCCAGAAGCAGACATTGGTAACCTACGACGGCACTCAATACGATGGTGCCGACGTCGGCGGTGGTATTCACGATAACGCGCCTCCCGTCCGGTTGGCGGTATGATGCCTCAATGAGAAATAAAGGGGACTCCGATGAGAGAGACGGGTTTCTCACATGTGGTGATCACCACCTCGAATGCCCCGCAGCTGGGCGGATTTTTTGCTGCCCTGGGGTGGCAGGTGCACAACGCCGCGCTCTCCGCCGATGCGGCTGACTTTTGGGGCGCAGACGTGACCCAAGTGGCCGAGCGTTGGGTAGCCCCCAGCGGGGCATGCGAAGTCGTCTTGCTCCCCGTTGCGAACACAACACCGGTGCTTCGTCCTCTGGATTGCGCGGTGACCACTCCCGGTGGGCTGTTCGATATCAATATGCGCACCTGGGACAGCGACTGGGCGCGCGAGTTTTTAGGTGCTCATGGTTGGCGCGAGCTGGTCCCGGCAGTGGCCTGGCAGTTCGGCGAGGTGCAGACGAGCGAGGGCCTTTACATTCAGGATGACGGTATCGTCATGGCCGTGATGCAGCGTCTGAGTCCGCCTCTCGAGGGCATCGAGTTTGACCGCATGAGCGATGTCTTTAACTCCACACAGATGGTAAGCAATGTCGAGACGACCCTCGCTTTTCTTAAAGTCTTGGGATTCGAGCGGTTCATCGATCATGCGGGCCCACTGCCCGGGGAGGGCCCCCGGGTATTGCAGCTTGAGCAGCACCCCGCTGACACCGCCGGCATCCACCTGAGCATCGCCCACCCGGAGGCAGCGATGTCGGGTTCGATCGAACTGATCGACGTACCGGAACATCCTCTGCCTTGCTTACCGGTACCGAGCACGGGCGGCCGCGGCCTGCGCGCACTCGCCATTCCCTGCCTGGATGTCGCGGAGACCTTCGCCGCCATCAATGACAGCCGGTGGTCAGGACAGGTCTGTCAGCCACTCGCAGAGCGCGATCTGCCGGGCCTGTTGGGCGGTCAATGCTTCGCCGTGACCGCACCCGATGGCGGGCGACTCGATCTCTATCAAATAACTTAATGAGCATGAGCCTATGTTGAAGTCGATCTTGATGGTCTGGGTGCTGGCGCAAAATCTGGCACTGACTCAGGAAGCCTATGAGGATTACCTAGGTTATCGATCAGTCGATGCGGGCGTGATGTCTGCCGAGCTGGCAGCGGCGATCAACCGACCCGAGTTGGCCGATAGACGCTTTGTGACCATGATGCCGCGCTCGGGCCCACAGGTGGGACTTCGTCTCGTCGAAGGAGACGCTTCCGGGTATGTGCCCATGAAGCGGGTGGGGTGGAGCGCGATCGAGCTGCTGGTAAAGGACCCCGAGCAGCTTGAGTCCGAGCTCCCCGGTTCAGCGTTTCGTCACCTGCAGGGCCCCGATTTTTTGACAGAGCAGAAAAATATTCTGGCGATGCAGGTGACCGGACCCAATCAGGAGCTGTTTTATCTCACTCATATGATTGATCCCTCGAAATCCTTTTTAAGGCCTCAGCCCAGCCGGGAACCCGTGGGGCACACCTTCATCATGGTCATGGGTAGCCCGGATCTGGAGGCCAGTCTAAGGTTTTGGCGGCGGCACTTTGATACTAGTGTTGTGGGCCCCATTCCCTATCGCATTGGCGTGCTATCTGATGCCTATGATTTACCCCAAGACACGTTGCACCCTCTGGCGCTGGTGTCCATGTCCGACGGCTATGGCATTGAAATCGATCAATACCCCGAGGGAGCGAACGTGGTCCCGGCACCCGAAGGTGAGCGGGGGGGTGTCATCATGGTCAGCCTGAGTGTCGACCCCGAGGGTCTCAAAGCGCCGCTGCCCTGGCGGCTGCCTTACATCGATACCGCCGGAGCCGTCGAGGGCGGGGTGATCACCTTGCCATCGGGTGCGCCCATAGAGATCTCACTGACTAGCCCGATGTTGCCAGCGCCCGCTCCCTAGGCTTATTGTTATATTGATATATCTTTTATAGGGTCTTGCCCCGATTGAGGCGCAGTAAGGCCCGTCGGGGGTTAACGGGTTCGCTGTGGTCACCACGCTCTTTGACAAGCTATGGCAAGAACATGAGGTGACGACGCTGTCAGAGCGTCACTCCCTGCTGTATATCGATCGTATTTTCCTCCACGAGCGAACTGGTAGCGTGGCCTTGAACGGCCTGCTTGAGAAACAGCGCTCGGTGCGCAGACGCGAGCATGCGTTCTGCACGATGGACCATATTGTCGATACCTTGCCGGGACGTGGCGACGATACGCTGATGCCCAGTGGCCGGGACTTCATCGTCGCAACCCGACACGCGGCTCACGAAACCGGTATTCAACTGTTTGATATTGCCGATGCTGATCAGGGCATCGTTCACGTGATCTCGCCCGAACATGGCATCGCACTCCCCGGGCTGTCACTCATCTGCCCGGACAGTCACACCTGTACCTTGGGTGGACTTGGTGCGCTCGCCTGGGGTGTGGGCTCAACCGAGGCCGAACATGCGCTGGCGACCAGCACGCTTCGCGTCACCCGACCGCAGACGATGCGCGTCAGCTTCGCAGGTGTGCTCAAGGAGGGCGTTTCCGCGAAGGATCTGATTCTATTCACCATCCGCGAGCTGTCAGCGTCTGGAGGCGCGGGTTATGCCATCGAGTTTGCAGGCCCCGCGATTGACGCGCTGCCGGTAGAAGCCCGGCTCACACTTTGCAATATGACTACCGAGCTCTCTGCCTTTACGGGGCTGATCGCGCCCGACCAAAAAGTACTCGACTATTGTGCGGGCCGCCGCTTTGCGCCGCGGGGTGAGCTTTGGGGTCAGGCCGCCCAACATTGGCAGTCGTTGCGCAGTGATGAGGGGGCCGCCTTTGATCAGGAACACACGTTCGACATTGGGTCACTCAAACCCCAGCTCAGCTGGGGCACCAGTCCGCAACACTGTGTCGACTGGGATGCTGCAATTCCCCACGCCAGCGATGCCCCTGATGCGTCGGCGTCGACAGCCTGGCAGCGCGCGCAAGACTACATGGGCGTGAAGGGTGGCACTCAGTTATCCGATTACGCCCTCGACGCTGCGTTTATTGGCTCGTGCACCAACAGTCGATTGTCCGACTTGCAGCTGGCGGCCGCTTATTTGGCGCGCACGGGTTACAAGGTTGCAAAAGGAGTCAAGGCGCTCTGCGTGCCCGGCAGTGGTCACGTAAAGCGGGCAGCTGAGGCCGAGGGGCTAGACGACATTTTCCGCAGTGCCGGTTTCGAGTGGCGCGAACCCGGTTGTTCGATGTGCTTTTTCGCGGGCGGTGAGAGCTTTGGTAAAGGGGTGCGAGTGGCTTCGACCACCAACCGCAACTTTGAAGGTCGGCAGGGTTTGGGTGTCAGGACACACATCGCTAGCCCGTTGACGGTGGTGGCCAGCGCCTGCGCCGGACACCTCGTAGCGGACACGACCGCATGACGCCCTTTATTCAGCACCGCGGGGTGGCGCTGCCGTTGCTGCGCGGCAATATCGATACTGATGCGATCATTCCCTCGCGGGAAATGCGCACCGTATCGCGCTCCGGTCTGGCAGCGGGGTTGTTCGCTCCCTGGCGTTACAAGGACCCGGATGCCCGCTCCCCCAATCCCGAGTTCGCGCTGAACCAGCCTGAGTACAGCGGCGCCTCTATTCTGCTCGCCGGAGAAAATTTCGGCTGTGGCTCCTCGCGGGAGCACGCCGTGTGGGCGCTTATGGAAAGTGGCTTTCGTGCCGTCATCGCGCCCTCTTTCGCCACGATCTTTCGTAACAACGCCCTGCGCAATGGATTACTGACGGTTGCACTAGAGCGGCACGAACTTGGCGACTTGGTCGAGTGGGTGAGTGCTGATCCTGCTGCGAACGCGATTCAGCTGGATCTCGAGGCTTGCACGATCGAGTTCGATCCTGAAAAAGACAAGAAGGTATTCTCGGTCGACCCCATCGCCCGGGACATGCTTTTAAAAGGCCTCGATGAAATCGGGCTGACCGAGCAGTCGATGGATCTGGTGACGCGTTTTGAAGAGCGGGATCAGGCGCGGAGACCCTGGGTCTACCTCGCAAGCGACTAGCCGCCCAGCACACCCTCGCTGGTGAGCGCCGCGATGGCCTCGTCGCCCAGCCCCAGCTCTTTCAATACTTCTGCGTTGTCAGCGCCGGTCTTTGGCAGGTCCCGATGCAGTGGCGGCTTGTGGTTGCCAAATTCGACAGGCAAGCGCGGTAGCGTGGTCTGCTCTCCTGCATGATCACCCTCGGTCAGGTGCACGGGCAGCAGCCCGCCGGAGGCGGTCAGATGCGGGTCGTCAAACAGGTCACCGGGCGTGTTGATCGGCGAGAAGGGGAGGCCTGCCCGATCCAGCCGCTCGCTGAGCTCAATGAGCGTCAGCGGGGCAAACAGTTCGCGAATGGCGGGCAGTAAGGTCTCTCTTGCTGCAACGCGGCCTGCATTGCTCGCGAGCGCCTCGTCCGCAGCCCAATCGTTTAATCCAAATTCCTCACAGAAGCGCTGCCACAGGGTATCGCTGACGATGCCCACAAACAGTCGCTCTCCCGAGTCGAGGTCGAAAATGTCATAGACGGCCCAGGCCGATTGCCTGACCGACATGGGCGGCGGCGCATCACCGCTGACGGCCTGCTGTGCCATGTGTTGGCCCACCAAAAACGCGGTGGTTTCAAACAGGGCGCTTGTTACGTGGCTACCCTCGCCGGTTTCCCGACGACGGTGCAGTGCCGACAGAATAGCAATCACGCCGAACATGCCGCCGGTAATATCAATCACGGATGAGCCAGCACGGAGCGGGCGGTCGGGTAAGCCGGTCATATAGGCCAGTCCGCCCATCATTTGGGTGACCTCGTCGAGTGCAACCCGATTCTCGTAAGGGCCTGAGAGAAAGCCTTTTAAGGAGCAATAGATCAGACCCGGGTGGTCGGCTTTGAGCGACTCGTAGTCGAGGCCTAACTTGGCCATGGTGCCGGTGCGGAAATTTTCCAGCACGATGTCGGCGGAATGAATGAGTTGCAGCGCGACGTCGCGGCCTTTGGGGTGCTTAAGATCGAGGGCGATGGACCGCTTGTTGCGGTTGTACATCGGAAAGTAACCCGCGCCTGAGCCTTTCAGGCGCCGAGTGTTATCCCCTTTCAGGGGCTCGACCTTGATCACGTCTGCCCCGAGATCACCCAGAATGACGCCCGCGGTGGGGCCCATGACCATGTGGGTAAATTCGACGACTTTGATTCCCCGCAGTGGAGCTGCTTGCTCCTCCGCCCCCCGGGACCCCGCCATTACTGCCTCTCCGGATGATTTGATATTATGTTATATCATTAAGCTCTTTCCACTGGCAAAGCCGTACATGACAGATTATTTGGACAATATGGCCTTCATTTTGGCCAAGCGCCCCGAGGGATTACCCAACCCAGACGACTTTCAGCTCGAAAACCGACCCCTGGGCGATCGGCCGGCGGGGCAGGTGCGGTGTCAGACCTTGTATCTGTCTCTGGACCCCTACATGCGCTCGGTGATCGCGGGTAATCATATGGGACACGGCGTGGATCCCGGTGACGTGATCGCCGGGGAGGTCGTTGCCCGCATCGTGGAGAGTGATGACGCGGACTGGCCGGCGGGAACGGTCGTGCGTTGCCACGCCGGCTGGCAAGCCTTCACCGATCAATCGCCTGAGGCCTTGGCCCTGGTGCCCGCGGCACTGAGTCGGCCGTCGCTGGCGCTGTCGATTTTGGGTATGCCCGGGCTCACCGCCTGGGCCGGTATGGTTCAACAGGCCAAAGTCCGCAACGGCGATGTGGTGGTGATTCCCGCCGCGGTCGGCGGTGTGGGCGCGATGGCGGCCCAACTGTGCAAGCGCGCTGGCGCTACAACAATTGCGATTACCAGCGGCAGTGAAAAGCGGCGTATCGCCACGGAACTCTTGGGCTACGATCACTGCATTGACCGCATCGACGAAGACCTCGCAGAGGCGCTGGCGAAGATCGCACCGGATGGCGTGTCCGTTTATTTTGATTTGGTGGGCGACCCCACGTTGACCACAGTGGCACAGCAGCTGTCGATCGGTGGTCGCGTGGTGTTGTGCGGCTTGATCAAGGACTACAACGGCGACCACAAGACGACGGGCCCGCACCCCGGGTTGTGGATCACCAAGCGTGCGACGGTCACCGGACTGGTAGTGTATGACTACGAGTCGCAGCGCTCGGCCTTTGAGGAAGAATTTGTGCCCCTCGCCGAGTCGGGCGAACTGGTGGCCAATGAAGACATACACGACGGGCTCGCCGCTGCCCCCGACGCCTTCTGCGATCTGATGCGCGGGCGTAATCATGGCAAGGTGGTGGTGCTAGTCAGTGAGTGAGCCACCTCGACACCCGTCAATAAGGGAAGCGTGATGACACGGATAACGATAAGCGAGGTCGGCCCCCGCGACGGTTTACAGAGCGTCGACACGATCCTGTCGACCGAGGGGAAGCTCGCCTGGATCGAAGCCGAGTACGGTGCGGGTGTCAGGGAAATTGAAGTCGGCTCCTTTGTCTCTGCAAAGCTGTTACCGCAGATGGCTGACACGGCGGCGGTGGTCAAGGGCGCGCTGCGGCACAAAGATTTGGTGATTGCGGTGCTGGTGCCCAACCTGCGCGGCTGTGAGGCAGCGGTGGAGGCCGGTGCCCACAAAATTTCGATTCCCCTGTCTCTGAGTGAGACCCACAGCATCAAAAATGTGCGGCGTGATCACGCGCAAATGCTCGAGGAGATCGCGGCCTGCCAGGCACTGGTCGATCAGGTGCCCCAGGCTGATCGCCCCGACTTCGAGGTGGGGCTGTCGACAGCGTTTGGCTGCACGATTGAAGGTGCGGTAGAGGAGTCCTTCGTCATTGATATGGCGGAGCGCGTGCTGGGGCTGGGTGTCGCCGAAGTGGGTTTGTCTGATACCACCGGCATGGGCAACCCGGCGCAGTTGGAGCGTCTGGTCACGGGCATCTGGCAACGCTGTGGTGAGTCTCATCTCACCGGTGTGCACCTGCACAACACCCGGGGTCAGGGCCTGGCCAATGCATTGCGCGCCGTCGAGCTAGGCATTACCACGCTGGACAGTTCCCTCGGTGGCTTGGGCGGTTGCCCGTTTGCGCCCGGAGCTAGCGGTAACATTGTGACCGAAGATCTGGTGTTCATGCTGGAGTCGATGGGTTACCACACGGGGATCGATCTGGAGGTGTTGCTGAGTGTGCGGCAGGACGTAGCCAAGCTACTACCAGAGGAAGAGTGGTTCGGTTTTACCGCCGCGGCGGGGTTACCCAAACATTTCGGTGACGTGCCACTGCAGGAAGCCAGCTGACATGACGGCGCCGATGTTGCCGGTCCGCAACCCGCGAACCGGGGAGTGGGATCACGAGATTCCCATTACCTCACCTGATGACATTGCATCCATTACCACCGCTTTGCGCGCAGAGCAGGCCCAGTGGGTCGCAATGGGTGCATCAGGCCGCGCAGCCTGCTTAAACCGGTTTGCAGACGCGGTGATGGCCGAGGTCGGGCCCTTGGGGCAGGCGCTCTCGATCGATACGGGTCGATCTACCTTCGCTCAGTTTGAGGCGATCAAGTCCGTCGAGCTGATTCGTATGTGGGCCGAGCGCGCGGGGCCTATCCTTGAGGAGCTGGCGGGCGCCGGCCAGTCGGGTCAGGTCCCCGCTGTCCACTATCAGCACCGGCTGATTCCTTACCAGGTGGTCGCGGTGATCAGTCCCTGGAATGTGCCGCTGCTACTCGCCATGATCGACAGCCTCGCGGCGCTGTCAGCGGGCTGCTCCGTTTTGCTCAAGCCTTCGGAGGTCACGCCACGATTCATTGAGCCCTTGCAGCGCGCACTCGACGCCGTGCCCGAATTGGCGGCGGTGCTACGCATTGTCACCGGCGGCCCTGAAACCGGGAAGGCGATGATCGAGCAAGTCGATGCCGTCTGTTTTACCGGTAGCGTAAAAACCGGCCGGCAGGTCAGTCAGCAAGCGGCGGCCTGTTTTATTCCGGCGTTTCTCGAGCTCGGCGGCAAGGACCCCGCTATCGTTCTACCCGATGCCGACATTCCGCTTGCCGCCCGCGCGATCATTCGCAGCGCGATCGGCATGACGGGTCAGGCCTGTCAGTCGCTCGAGCGTATCTACTGCCATGAAAGTATTGCCGAGCCGTTTACCGAAGAGCTCCTCGCGCAGCTCAAGATGCTCTCTTTAACCTGTACCGAAGATGGTGCCGGCGATATCGCGCCGCTGATTTTTGAGCGACAGGTAGATACGATTCAGGCGCAGGTCGATGACGCGCTGGCGAAGGGCGCAACCTGTTTGTTGGGCGGCGAGCCCGTGCAGGCGGGGGGTATTTGGTATCCCCCGACGCTCCTCACCAACGTCAACCACGATATGCTGATCATGCAGGAAGAGACCTTTGGTCCGGTGATTCCCGTTGTCATATACGGTGATGTAGAAGAGGCCGTGGTGCTCGCCAATGATTCGACTTTTGGGCTCTCCGCGGCGGTATTCTCCGCCGACGCTGACGCCGCGAAGGCCGTTGCAGAGCGCCTTCAGGTCGGCGCCATTAGCATCAACGACGCCTCGCTGACCGGCATCGTCAACGATGTGGAAAAAAACAGCTTTCGTTTTTCCGGCATGGGCGGTTCGCGCATGGGGCCCGCCGGGCTCACCCGATTTTTGCGCAAGCGCGCCTTGCTTATTCAGACCGGTGAGCCGGCGGCAGTTCAATTATTTTCGGATACGCCATAGACAGCGTCTCAATAGGGGGAAACGTCATGACGATGGTATGGGTCGATCTCAAACCCGGGGAGGGTGGTGTTCAGCCGATCCTCGATTTTCTGACGGAGATTTTGCCGGACACGCGCAGTTTCGATGGCTGTCAGGACCTCAAGGTGTACATCGAGGGCGGCGGTGAGGGCATCGTGTTTATCGAGTATTGGGACAGCGCTGAGCACTATCAGCGCTACCTGAATTGGCGCACCGAGACCGGGGTGCTGGATCGCCTCGTCGAGATGCTGGCCGCACCGCCGGTCATCCGAATTGCCGAAGACTCGGGTGTCTAGCCTGTTGGATAGCCGGTGTCGACTCCCCCACGTATTTCTGGCCGCGGGTTTTTTGGCTTTTATCGGAGTGGGTCTGCCGGCAGTCGCCACCGCGCAAGCCATCACAGCCTGCGACTGGGAAGTAGGCCATCCCTCTGACCCGGACCGCGTTGGGCCCGGTGTGTCATCCTCCAAAGTGGATACCGAACGTGCCATGGCGGCTTGTCGGGGTGACCTCGCAACGGACCCTAACAACCCGAGGCTGCAATACCAGTTGGGCAGAGCGATTGTCTATCACGCCGATAGACACGGCACCTCCTACGAGGAGGGCATGGTTTACCTCGCCCAGTCCGCGGCTGCCGGCCACACTCAGGCGATGTTTGTGTACGGACTGATGTTGTCCCGGGAATCGCGGGCCTGCGAGGCGGCGCCCTGGATGCGGCGCGCTGCCGCGGCGGGACTCAAGTCAGCGCGACTGGCCTATGTTGACAATGCAGTAGGTGGCCGCTGGTCGGACTGTGGCGTGGTGCTGGATAGGGATCTGATGGCGGAATTTCTCGATGCCGCCGCGGATCAGGTGTCGGGTTATTACGAGAACATGTTACTGGGCGCTCTGCGGCGAGAGTTGGCCGGTCTGACATCACCCTGAACGCGCTCGCTCTAATGTAAAGCAGCGCCAGCCAGTGTGTTGGCGTTGAGTGAACGGTCTCTCGTCAAGACACGAAGCCGTAAAGCACTCCGGCAATTTTGCGCAGCTGGATTTCCTCAGCACCCTCGGTGATGCGATACCGTCGGTGGTGCCGGTAGATGTGCTCGAACGGCTTGTGCCGCGAATAGCCGATGCCGCCGTGAAATTGCATCGCGGTATCAGCGGCATCACACACAAGCCGGTTGGCGCGGTAGTTACACATCGACACTTTATCGGTGAGCTTCTTGGCCACGTCGACTTTATCCATCTGGTCCATCTGTGCTGCGGTTTTGTAGATCAACAACCGCAGCATTTCTGCCTCGGTCTGGAGCTCCACCAGCGGGAACTGTATGCCCTGATTGGTTGAGAGCGGCTTGCCGAAGGGCGCTCTCTCCTTGGTATAGGCAAAGGTTTCGTTGAGACAATACTGGGCGGCGCCCAGAGACGAGGCGGCTTGGCGAATACGACTCTCGTGCACAAAGTGCATGGCAACACGCAGGCCCTGATCGACATGGCCCAGCACATCGCTATCGGGTACGAAAACTTCTTTCAGGGTGCAGTGTGGGTGGTCGGTGGGCATATTGAAGGTCCACAGGTACTCTCCGATCTCAAAGCCTGCCGCTTGCGTGGAGGTCACGAAACAGCCGATCCCCTTGGGACCGCCATCCTCGCCAGAGTGTCGCGCGAAAACCAACACATGGCTGGCCTTATGTAGGCCCGTAGTCCACATTTTTTCGCCGGTAATCAACCAGCCATCAACCCCGTCACGTGTAGTGCGTTCGGCACGCGTTTCCATCCAGGTGGCGTCGGAGCCATGCGCCGCCTCGGTCAGGCCAAAGCACCAACCCAGTTCACCCTGTAACAGCGGCTCCATCCAGCGCGACTGCTGATCAGCTGTGCCAAAGTCGCGCAGCATCATGGGCGTCATTAAATTGCCGACGATCGAGGTTTCGTTCTGCAGATCGTTATGTAGCCCGAGACCCTTGCTGGCGAGGTACTCCCGGATGCGCGCCATGGCCAGATTGCTGCCATTTTGCCCACCAAATTCCTCGGGCAGCGCGTAGCGAAAGTGCCCGGCCGCATCGGCCCGCCGGCGCATTTCTTTGAGGAGTGCTTCCCAATCCTCGCGGGGCAAGCCGTCTCGATCCCAGTCCGTGCGCGCGTGCTCGCGGCGGTGGTCAAAGAAGCGGATGTTGTCATCCTGTGCTTCAAGAGGCTTGATCTCGCGCTCGATGAAGTCATCGAGTACCACAAGGTAATCCTCGATGGACTGGGGGATATCGAATAAAAAAGGCTGGCTCATAGGTGCCTCGATGATCGGATTTCTGCGCCAGCGTCACGTCTGGTAACGCGGCAAGGGTAATCAGCAAGACGCCGTCTGCCGAGGGCGCTGTGGGCTATCAGCGATAAGACGTTAAATGTGTTCACGACTCACTCTGCCACCTTTCCTCGGCGACTTTGCGACTGGCATAGCGGGGGTTATTGATCGCGGCGACCAGAAGCTGCCGCTGCTTGAGGTACTCAAAAAAGTCGCTGTCGACGCTGATTTCTCTTGCTGCGAGCGCCCGGGATAATTGCTGCGGCGAGGTACCTGGCCCTGGGTCACCGGGGAGCCATTGCTGCGCGGCGGCGTCATCCAGCGCCGCCAGCTCTGGGCCGAGTTGTTGTTCCCGATCGATGATGCCCAGCACGTTGGCAGCCACGCGGGCGTTAAATTGATCCCGTGCGGATAGTGCGGGCAACGCGCTGTCCATCAGGAAGCCTTTGACCGCCCCAAGTAACTCCGAGATGGTGACGTCAGAAGCGGTGGTTTGCTCGCTGTCCTGACTCATGCGTTTTCCCATTCTTCTATTAATAGCAGGATATCGAGTTCTGCTTCCGATCGCCGGCGCGCCACTGCGGCGCGCTCCACGTCGCCGTTGCCGCTATGCCACAGTGCGCCCATGGTCTGGCAGACCAAGCCCCAACTGAGTGCCGCGAAGATTTCCCAATAGCGGATGGTAGACAGCTCGGGCGTCCACCCCGCCGTCGACGTATAACCGGCGATCAAATCGGCATAGTCACCAAAGCCACCCACGGGGTTCTGCAGGTGCCCGAATCGCCAGACGTTGGCGCAGAGATATCCCAGATCTTCCTCAGCCGGACCTTGATGCGTGAGCTCCCAGTCGAGTACCCCCGCCAGGCCCTGTTCGTCGACCAGCAGGTTGCCCGTGCGGAAGTCCCCGTGCAGGAGTACACAGGGCGCCTCGGTCGGCGCGTGATCAATGAGCCAGTTCAGCCCGAACTGCATTACCGGAGAGATATCGCCGAAGGCGTGCAGTCGCTTTTGCGCCGCGGCAAAGCGCTTGTCCAGCGTGGTCGGGCCAATATTGGCCGGGAGTTGGGCGCAGTCGATACTGTGAATGCGCCCGAGTGCCTCGCCACACTGAAACGCCAGCCGGCTTCGCGCGACTTCATAAGCATTATCCACCAGCCACTTCTGCGGGATGCTCTCACCGGGGATGAAGCCCATCAGAAAGGCCTCGCCAATGGGGTGCGTGGCGTCAAAGACCGCGTGGATGCCGGGAACCGGTACCGACGTTGATGTCGCCAGCTCAATCACTGCTGCCTCATCTACCAGCGACAGCCCGAGAATATTGCCCTCGAGCTGATCGATCGAGTCAGCCGAAAACGGCCGTCGCCGCAAAATGAGTGGTGTGCTGCCCCACGTCAGCCGCCAGGTCTCGTTATTGGCGCCACCCGACAGCCTCTCGAGTTGCCTCACCTCCTCGCCGGGGATTTTTCCTGAGAGGTGCTCGGTCAACGCGGTATTGAGTAGCGCCGTCAGTTGATCAGGGGACATGGGGGATAACGTTCCGGTCACACTGCGCGAGGCGAGGCAGCGGTCAGCCCTTTTCGATCTGGAAGGTGAGCCCGGCATGCTCCTGCAACCGCGCCATCAGCGCGTCACCCATCGCTGCTGCGGGGGTCCACAGCCCTCCAGACGCCAGATCGGGGTTGACCAACAAGCACATCGCCGCCTCGGCCAGCATTTTCGACGTCGAGCCGTAGCCGGGGTCCCGGTCTCCCTGCACGCTGCTGATCATCAGTTCACCTTCACTGGTCTCGCCCGCAAAGATCGCGTCGTAATTACCGTTCTCGCGCTCCTCCTTGGTGGGGCCGTCGCCTGGCTGAAGATCACTCTTGGCGACTGAATCGTCTTTGGCCACATAGTCAGCCGCGGCTTTGCCCTGATCGCCGTCGCCAGTCAGGAGCATTTCGTCGTAGCGGAAATCTTCACCGTATTGGTGACCCAGCAAAAAATTGGAGCGGTGGATATTCTTGGTATTGATCGGCGCCATGATGAAAGGCGCGCTCCAGCTCTTAAGCTCTTCATCGTATTGCGGCGCCATGCCGGCGGGTTGCTCGGGCCCTGTGAACCCCTCGGTGAGAGCAAAGGGGTTGGTCAGGACTTGAATGATGGCGGGGTTAGCCTTGGCCGAAGCCATCGTTGCGCGCATGGAGGCGATGGTGCCGCCCGAAAACGTGCCGTTCATGGCCCGGACCCGGCCTTTGACCGTGGCGATCGGCTGGCCCGTTTTGGCAATGGCATGTTGCTGCAGCCGGTACACACCCAAGTCAAACGGAATGGAGTCGAAGCCGCAGCTGTGTACGATGCGCGCGCCCGATGCTTTGGCCGCGCTGCTGTACTGCGCGATGGTCTCGTGCATCCAGCTCGGCTCTCCTGTGAGATCCACATAGTCGGTGCCGCGCTCGGCACACTGTTTGACCAATTCGTCGCCGTAGAGCTGGTAGGGCCCGACGGTGGTAATGACGACCCGGCAGGCGTCGACCATTTGCGTCACCGAGTCGGGTTTGTCCACGTCCACAGCGAGGAGCTCGACGGCGTCACTAATACCCATCTCCGCGCGGACAGCGGCGAGCTTATCCAGCGACCTGCCCGCCATCGCCCACTTCAGATCTGATCCGGCATATTCGGCTGCAAGATATTCAGCAACCAGACGGCCGGTATAACCCGAGGCGCCAAAAACAACGATATCGAAAGGCTTGTCTGAGAGGGACATGAGGGGGAAAGCTCCTGCGCTTGAGAGAAAAAGGGACGGTAAGGGTAACGCCTTGGCTGACGGGAGGGGAAATTGTTAGGCGTAAGAGCGCGAACCGGATTCCGTCAGCCGGTCCGCGTGACTATGATTCCTCTATGAGTGATGACCTGCGGACCCGCCAGACAATTGATTGCTTGTTAGCGGCCATCGAGTCCCGCGATTTGCGCGCTGTTCAGGCTGCGCTGCACCCCGATGCGACCTGGCAAAACGTGCCGCACCCGGCTGCCGAAGGTCGGCCAGCCGTGATGACGCTGTTGGCCAACATTCTCTGTTGGTCGGATCAGGTGCGTTGGGATGTGATCTCCTCATCCGTCGATGGTCAGGTCGGTTGGTATGAGCGAGTTGACCGGTTTTGGTTGCTGGGCGAGGAGCATGCCGTTCAGTGTAATGGCGTCTTCACGGTTGATCCCGCTACGAACACTGTCTGTGAGGCCAGGGATTATGTGGATCTCGGTGAATGGCGAGCCCGCCTCACGCCGGTGCTCCAGACGCTCGCAGCGCGATCTGCTGAAGCGGTGGTGTTACAACATCTGAGCGCAGTGGCTACACGCGACCCGGTTGCCATGGCGTCGGACTATGCATTGGACGCTGTGCTGGCTCGGCCCGATGCGCTTCATACAGGCTGGACTGAGATCGCCGATTACTTCGAGACTGTCCCGGCGCGGCTTGAAGATCGCGAGTTGGTATTCGGCGATATTGAGGCCAATGGTCACCAATATGCTGAGGTCGCTTGGGAGATAATGGGCGCGGAAGGTCGGGTGGCATCGGGTCGGGACGAATTTGTCGTGACCGAAGGGCAGATCACGCAGCAACGCACGTCGCTGGACAGTGATGATTTCTGATCCAGGCAGGTGCCGTTAGTCTCGTTGAAACGGATTGGCTCAGCGCACTTCGTTTGACGTGCCTTGCTGCAGGGGTGCGTTGGTCGCGGGCGCGAGCAGGAGATGGTCAAGTCTCGAGGCGACGACGGGATCCCAGCCCAGCCTTAATCTGCGGGCGGTGCGACAGTTTCAATATTGAGCTGGCCCGTGAGCCCCGCGGTACGGTGCACGCTGATCTCGGCGTACTCGGGAAGTTGGATCATCTCAAACATGGCCGAGCGGGAGGGGTACATGGCGATCGCAACCTGATCCCACAGCTCTTCTACTTCTCCCAGCATCAGTCGCTTCACCTCGGCCCCGAACGTCAATTTTCCGCCTACCTGAGTGATCACCTTTGCGACCTCAGTGGCGTAGAGCATGTAAGCCTCCCGGCCCGATAGCGATGTTTCCCGGCCATCTTCGTACTCCGCATGCGCTTTAAATTTGAGCAGGTTCACCATGTAGATCGGCCCCGTGGCGTCGGGGGCAAGGAACCCCTCAATCTGTTCCGCGGTGGGCGTGACGGCATTGTGCACTTCCATCGGTAGCTCCTGTCTCGTTTTGTCTTTGTGATTCGATCTTTCCAAATGCCTGATAGCTCGGCAAGCCTCGGCTACTGTTCTCGATTGAGGCAGCCGAGCCGGGATGCGATTGCCCCAATATAGTGGCATAATTTATGCCATAACTTAAGCGACGATCCCGGATAGCGCGACACGATGGAAATGCTTCGAACACCCGATAGCCAGTTTCAACATTTATCGGACTATCCCTTTGAGCCCCAGTACACCGAGATCGACTCGGGCGAGGGTGGCAGCCTCAGGATCCATCATATTGATGAGGGCGACCGCGCCGCGCCAATTGTGCTGTGCCTGCACGGCCAGCCGAGCTGGAGCTATCTCTATCGCAAGATGGTGCCGCTACTCAATGCATCGGGATTGCGGGTGATCGCCCCGGACCTGCCAGGCTACGGGAAATCAGACAAGCCCGCGGCGCGCGAGGATTACAGCTACCAGCGGCAGGTCGATTGGATGGGACGCTGGCTCGAGGCCAACGATTTCGGCGACATCACCTTTTTTGGTCAGGACTGGGGTGGCCTGATTGGTCTGCGGCTGGTGGTCGACCACCCCGATCGCTTTGCCCGGGTTGTTGTCGGTAACACCGGGCTACCTTTGAACGCCGACCTTGAGCAAGACATTGTCGACAAGGTCATGGCGTTTCGACAGGACGGGCAGCGGCTGAGCTTCCGCGATATGGCCTCCGCCTTATCGCGTCTGGGGGGTGTGGTTGATGAGCCCGACGCCTTCCCTATGGGTTTCGCTCACTGGCAAAAATTCTGCTGGAACACGGCAGACATGCCTGCCGGCTTCCTGATGGAGATGATGATCAATCGGCCCGCAACCTGGAAGGTCGCGCCGCGCGTGCTGCTAAATCAGCATCTGGGAACCGCCCTGCGTCCCATCACGCCATTAGGTCGCGCCTATGAGGCGCCATTCCCCAATGCCTCTTACAAGATGGGGCCGCGCGCCATGCCCAGCCAGGTGCCGACGTTACCCACCGATCCTTCGCTTGAGGCGCAAAAAAAGGCCTGGGATTTTTTCCTGCAGTTCGACAAGCCGTTTCTTTGCCTGTTTACCGAGGACGACCCGGTGACACGCGGGGCGGAAAGGAGCTTTATCGGGCGTGTGCCCGGCACAACGGGGCTGCCACATCAGGTGTTCCCCCGGGGCGGTCATTTTCTTCAGGAGCGCTGCCATCGTGAGCTCAGCGCGGCGATCAGCGAGTTGATCAGCTCGACCTAGGCGACCGACGTCAGAGCACGGTTACACCCTGAAGGGGGTCGTCTCCGCTGATCAGGTTGTGAAAGGCCTCCGCGAGCCGCTGGCTCTCGCGAACACAGGTTTCCCAATACGCGACCCGGTCCTCAGGTGACATCACCCGAAAGTCGTCGCGGTCAGGAATCTTGCCGTGTGGCAGTTGCGCGAGAAACGCGTCGCTCGGGCACATCAGTACCAGCTGGTCGATCACCGATCGCTGGGGGGTGCGCCAGCGGAGCATCTTGTCGAACCAACCCGGCGTCAGCCGGTCGCGAAAGTGGGGGTACAGCACCAAACCCGGTGTTTGGTTGGCCTTGAGCGTGAAGTGGTAATCAATGATGCCTCCGTCCCAGAAAGGCCCGCCGGAGGCGCCAGGGATGGTAGGTTCGCACTGCATCAGAAAGGGGATGGCGCCGCTCGCTTTAAGCGCCGGGATGACATTCAGCTCGTTAATGGCTGTGAGCTGGGTGTGGAACCCGTCGGCAAAAGGCAATGAACTGAGCTCGCCGTGACAAAAGGCGACGCGATCGAACAACAACCCAAGCCCCTTGCGACTCACAACGTTACCGAGGGTCGCAGTCGCCATGCCCAGTCCCAGTTTCCAGCCGCTTTTTCCTCGCGCAATGCCCTTGGCGCGTGCGGTGACGATCGCATTGTGCAAGGTCGGGTGAGTCGCAATCTGGTGCGCGCCTTCTGGCCCGAGCGCTTCCCGCAGCATCTGCTCTGCGACCTCGCTGATCTCAATGGGCGCAGGCCTCGCGCGGCTGTATTCCTGGTAGAGGTAGGCGTGCTGTAGTCGTGAGATCGCTGCGCCGGGATCATTGAGGCTGAGGCAGGCGTGTCGCCAGGTGCCGATCGAGGACCCCAGCAATGTTATCGGCTCGCCTCGCCCCAGCAACAGCGCTTGGCCCAACACCTTGTCCAACTCTGAGAGGATGAGCCACTTCGGGCCGCCCGATGCGCCAATCAGCGTGCTGAAGGGGGCTGACTGCCAACCCCGTTCGCCGATGGTCTTGGCGGCTTCACTGCCCATGTACACAGATAGGGCGCTTTGCATGGTTTCTGACCTCTGCCATACCGCACTGGAAGTGCGATTGTTGGCCTTTTGTCCAATTCAGTCTTAAGAATTACGGGCGTTTGCCCGTTTTTGATCAAAATAGGCACGGTGCTTGCATTGTGAACGCTAGGGCGCGATGCGGGGAAACAAAGCTGCGGCGTTTCCGCGGGCTGAGGTGCAACGAGCGCGCAAATAAAGCGCGCAAATAAAAGGGGGCGCGTTATCAGGATGGATAGCGTGACACGAGGAACACTGATTTAACAAAGTGGACGGAAAACGTTATGGATGATGAACAAAACACCCGTGCGGCGCTGCAAGCAGTGCTGGCGAGATTTATTCTAGAGGCGTCGTTGCCCGACAGCGTCGCCTTTCATTTTATGAGGTGGTATGCCGGCGTGACCGGGAGTCTGGCGCAACGCGCGAAGGCCGCTAACACCGCACCACTAGTGGGGTTTAGCGGTTGTCAGGGCTCTGGCAAAAGCACGATGGTGGCGCTTATGGCCAAGGTGATGCGCGGGGTCCATGGCGTCTCGACAGTGGTGCTGTCCTTGGACGATTTTTACCTCACTAAAGCCGCGAGAGGCGCGTTGGCGGAGTCAATTCACCCGCTGTTTGCCACCCGGGGCGTGCCGGGTACCCATGACCTGGCACTGTTGAATGAGACGATTACCACGTTGCGCCAACCTCCACCGAGGGGCGCGGTGCCCGTACCAGCATTTGACAAAGCCCTCGATGACCGCACCGAAATGGTGCATTGGCGCCAAGTGAGTGCGCCTGTGCAGCTGATTCTCCTTGAAGGATGGTGCGTTGGCCTCTCGCCGCAACAAGAGAGTGAGCTGGCGGCGCCCATTAACCCGATGGAGGCTGAACAGGATCCATCACGGGTGTGGCGAGGCGAGGTCAACCGACAGCTCGCTACCGAGTACGCGGATCTGTTTGGCAAGCTGGATGCGCTGCTATTGTTGCAAGCGCCCAGCTTTGACGCGGTATTCGAGTGGCGCTGGCAGCAGGAGCAACGCTTATCCCAGCAGTTTCAGCAGGATCATCCCGATCGCCCCGACCCCACCATGACGCGCTCGGAGGTGGCGGACTTCATCCTGCACTACCAGCGCTTGACTGAGCATGGGTTGAGGACGCTCCCTGACCGGGCTGACTTTGTGTGGCAATTGGCGACCGACCGCTCGGTGGAGCGCATGTGGCTGACGGAGGTCGCGGCATGAGCAGTGCAGTGATCTATACCGACCTCGATGGCACCTTGCTGGACCATCACACCTACGCCTTCGATGAGGCGCTGGAAACCATCAAAGCACTCAAGGATCGCGGCATTCCGATTATTCCCTGCACGAGCAAAACCCGCGCAGAGACGGTGAGTCTGATGCAGGCCATGGACATTCATGGCCCCATGATTATCGAGAACGGCGCAGCGATCTGGGTGCCGCAGGATTGGGGGCTCGAACGCCCCGCGGGTTCGGACAGTGACGCCGATGCCTGGTGCCACAGCTTTGGTCCCTCTCGCGGCATGATCCGCCGCCAGCTGGCTATTTTGAGCATCGAGTGGGGCAACCGCTACCAGTCGCTCTGTGACCTGTCCGACAAGCAGGTCGCTGCGGTGACGGGCCTCGATCTTGACGGCGCCGCGCGGGCAAAGCAGCGCGAACATTGCGAGACGCTGATCTGGCTGGGTACCCCCGCGGATCGCAAAGCATTTGCCGAGCAGATCGAGACGCTGGACATGCGATGCGTTCAGGGCGGTCGGTTTGTTCATGTGCTGGCCTCAGGAGGTAAGGCCGAGGCAGTCAGCTGGCTGCATCACAAAATCTGCAGGGAGCGACCCGGTTTCGATGGCGCGATCAGCATCTCGGCGGGCGACGCCGAGAATGATGTGGAGATGCTCGAGGTGACCGATCTCGCGCTCTTGGTGCGATCTCCGGTTAACGAGCCGCCCACCGTGCGGCGTCAGGGTGGGCTGGTGATCAGCGACACCGAGGGTCCTGCGGGCTGGGCCGAAGGAATCGAAGCGCTCATTGAGCGAGTGGAAGAGGAGGAAGACCGTGGCCGACTTTTATCAAAACGGCACGATCACAACGCTGCATAACCTGGGGGAGCGCTCTACCGCAGAGTTGGAGCAGGACCTGCTGCAGTTCAGTGAGCGACGCCCTCTGGGTTTGATACTGCCGTCGCTGTACTCAGAGATTGAGACACCCGCGCTGCCTGCCATTATTCAGCAACTGAAATCGGTTCCCTATCTCTCGCAGATTGTGATTGGCCTCGATCGGGCGACCCGGGATGAGTATCAGCACGCGCTCAGTTTCTTTGCCGATCTGCCGCAGCACCATCGCGTCCTGTGGAACGACGGCCCCCGCTTAAAAGCCCTTGACGCGCGGCTGCAGGAGGCGGGTCTTGCGCCACAGGAACTCGGCAAGGGGCGGAACGTCTGGTACTGCATGGGCTATGCATTGGCCACCGGCCGGGCGGAGGCGATCGCACTGCACGACTGCGACATCCTGACCTACGACCGCAGCTTGCTGGCGCGGCTGATTTATCCGGTCGCGCATCCCCTGTTTGGTTACGAGTTCTGCAAGGGCTACTACCCTCGGGTCTCCGAAAACAAAATCAACGGCAGGGTCTGCAGGTTGTTGGTCACGCCGATGATTAGAGCGCTGAAGCGCATCGTCGGCGAGTCGCCGTACCTCAATTATCTGGACAGCTACCGGTACATCCTCGCGGGTGAGTTTGCGTTCCGTAAACGCCTGCTCGGTGATTTGAGAATTCCTACCGACTGGGGTTTGGAGATTGGTGTGGTCTCGGAGGTCTACCGCAGTAACAGCAACAAGCAGATCTGCCAGGTCGACATCGCCGACAACTACGACCACAAGCATCAGGATCTGTCGTTGGATGATCAGAACGCCGGCCTGTCGCGCATGTCACTCGATATCGCGCGATCGCTTTATCGCAAGCTCGCGATTCAAGGCACGGTGTTCAATCAGGAAACGTTCCGGACATTAAAAGCCACCTACTATCGGATGGCGCTTGATTTGATCGAGACGTACCGCAACGACGCGATCATGAATGGCCTGAGTTTTGATATTCATAGAGAAGAGGAGTCGGTCGAGCTGTTCGCCGAGAATATTCTCGAGGCAGGCGTGCAGTTTTTGGAGCGCACCTCAGAGGCGCCCTTTATTCCCACGTGGAACCGGGTGTTCAGTGCCATGCCCGACATCTTTGACGAATTGATCGCCGCGGTAGAAGCCGATCACGAGGAATTCTCTACCACGACTGCGTTGCCGAAAGTCGCCCGGGGATGATCAGCACGCTATCCCAGCGGCTGCGGGGGCACCTCGCCGCGGTCTACGGCGATGTCTTCTCAGAGGGTGCGCTGAACGGTTGGGTTGACCGGCTACTCGACGCCGCGCAGTTGAATGCCGCGCAAGCGCCGCCACCGGCACACCGGAACCTGTGGGACGAAACCGATGTGGCGGTGATCACCTATGGCGACTCACTACTCAATGGTGATGAGACGCCCCTCAAGACCCTCCATGGCTTTTTGACACAGCGGCTGGGCGCATTGGTGAGCTGGGTGCACGTGCTGCCCTTCCACCCCTGGACCTCGGATGACGGCTTTGCGGTGCTCGATTACTCGAGCGTTAACGAAGCGCTCGGCACGTGGTCGGACATCACCCGGTTGGGTGTCGACTATCGGCTGATGGCGGACCTCGTGGTCAACCACTGCTCGAGTCGGTCGGCCTGGTTTGAGAACTTTCGTAAGGGTGAGGCCCCTGGCGACGATTACTTCTTCGCCCCGGATGAGACCTTCGATACCAGCCATGTAGTCAGGCCCCGGACCTCGCCGCTCCTGAACGTTGTGGCTACCGAGCAGGGCGAGCGGGCCGTGTGGTGCACCTTCAGTCCCGATCAGGTGGACTTTAACTTCGCGAACCCGGCGGTGGTCGTGGAGTTCGTCAGCATCATTCGCGAGTTACTCGATGCCGGCGTGCGGGTGTTCAGGCTCGATGCCGTGGCGTTTCTGTGGAAGGAGAGCGGCACCACCTGCATGAATCTGCCCCAGACGCACGAACTGATCAGACTGTTTCGCCTGATCATCGAGTGCGCGCAACCCGACGCGATTGTCATTACCGAGACCAACGTGCCCAACCGCGAGAACCTGTCTTATTTTGGCAATGCCAATGAGGCGCACGGCATTTACAACTTCTCCCTGCCGCCGCTGTTGGTGCACGCGCTGGTCACCGGCACCAGTCGCTACCTGTCGACCTGGATGATGAGCATGCCGACGGCACAGGACGGCACCATCTACTTCAACTTCATCGCCTCTCACGACGGCATTGGGCTGCGCCCGGTGGAAGGCCTGCTGGAGCAGGCCGAGGTCGATGAGCTTTTGGCCACCATGGAGCAGTTCGGGGGTCGTGTTTCGTGGCGGCAGGCCGCCGACAGTGAAGCGAAACCCTATGAGATCAACATTGCGCTGCGAGACGCGCTCCAGGGCACCACCCGCGGCAAGGACGAGTGGGGGCTCGAGCGCTTCCTGTGTGCGCACGCCATCATGCTGGGGCTCGAGGGTGTGCCCGCTTTTTATATCCACTCCCTGCTGGGTACCCGTAATGACCTCGAGCGTCTGGCGCACACCAGCCATAACCGGTCGATCAACCGACACCAGTGGGAGCTGAGCGCGTTGTCGAGCGCGCTGGATTGCAACGCGTCGGACCATCACGCCGTCTTTGAGGCGCTGAAGCACCTCATTGCCCTGCGTAAGGCGCAGCCGGCATTCCACCCCAACGCAACCCAATTCACCCTGCACTTGGGTGATGAACTGTTTGGGTTCTGGCGGCAGTCGCTCGATCGGCGTCAGAGTCTGTTCTGTGTGCACAACCTCACCCATGAAGAGCAGGTCCTGCCGCTGAGCCGCCTGAACCTCGTGGTCAATCACCGTTGGCGGGAACTCATCTCCGGGGCGCCCGTCGAGGAAGGATTACCCGAGTGGACCCTGGCCCCCTACCAGACGCTCTGGATCACCAACGCCTGATATCCACCGCTTGAATCGCTCACGCTAACCGTGTCAGCCTGTTCCCATGAACAGGATGCTCATTCAACTTGTGCGCACCGCGCTGAATCAGGCGATGGCTGCGGCGTTGCTGGCCGTCGCGCTAGTGTCTCCCGTCTGGGCGTGGTCTGACCACGCGAGCCTCGTCTGGCCCTTGCTCAGGAGTCAGCCTGAGCTCGTTCAGCAGACCGTAGCGGCCGAGCCGCTCGGCGCTTTTTTGGCCGCTGAGCAAGCGCGCCTCGCCGAGACCCTTGAGGCCGTCGAGTCGTGGTCTGTTGCGGCCATGGAGCACTACCCGCCGACCCCGGAGGATTTGCGCTGGGGGACGGATCATCCGCCCACCGCTGAGCGCTTTTTCGCAGCGATCAGGGTCAATCCGATGCTGCCTTATCGCCTTTATGTGGATCTTTCCCCTGAGCGTGCCCAGCCGGAGCAAGCGCCGTTGGCCTGGTCCGAGCTGAGTTTTTTAGGGGGCGGCACCTCCCAGCTGGCCGCGCGCTATTGGGCAGTCGAGCCCGGAGAACCTGTATCGATCGCGGAGGTGATTGCCAGTGCCAACGATGAGCCCGACTTCGGGATGGACATTGGGCTTTTTGCGGATAACGGTACCGACTTCGGTCAGCGCTATGGTTTTGGTATCCAGCCCTTCGGGAACCCCAATCTTGATTACAGCTCCCAGGCGCCGTTTCACATGGGGTTTTATCACCTCGACTGGCTGACACGGACGGCGCAGCCTTCGCTGCTGCGGACTTACCCCCTGTGGCGGATCGCACTGTTCGGCGAGCTGGCCGAGCTCGCGTTTAGCACCGGGCATGACTATTGGGGGTGGCGCTTTCTCGGCTGGGGCCTGCACTACGTCGGTGATCTCACCCAGCCCTACCATGCGATACCGCTGCCCGGTGTCGGCACCGTCGACGCGTTGTGGTCGGTGGTGCAGGGCAAGACCGGAGAGCTGGTGCAGTTGGTCTCCAACCGCCACGGCGTGATCGAGTCCTACCAGTACCAGCGGCTGACCCGTGCGCTGGAGGCCCGACAGTGGTCAGCGCCACTGCTGAAAGCGATATCCGATCACCCGAATACCACTGACGTCGAATACGAGTCCTTTGTCATGGCATTGACTGCGGACTCAGTGGAGGCGGCGGCCGACTTCGACGCGGCCATTGAGCGCAATGTGCCATCTCGCTTTGTCAGCGACCCCGACTTTGAGTGGACAGGGTCAGGCTTTGAGCAATCGATCGTGCAACGGGTAGCCGATGAGCAGGGCGAGCCCGCCATTGCGGAACTCGACGCCGCGGTGATCTTGCAGCTCGCGCGCTTCTCGGCGGTGGCCAGCCGCTGGATTGCCCGTGGCCGGGTGGCGGCGCCTCCCTCGCACGGGGAAAGCCCATGACGACTGAGCCGTCGCCGCGCGCACTGGAGCCTGTAGATGTCTGACCCGTTCGAGCTTGACCCGCGATTGGCGGCCGACACCTTTGTAGTGGGCGAGACGCCACTCAGTCAGGTGTTGCTGATGAACGACGCGCGCTACCCCTGGCTGATTCTGGTGCCCCGGCGGGTCGACGTCACCGAGCCTTTTGAGCTCAGCGAGGCCGATCAGGCGCAGCTGTGGCAGGAGTCGATGCGGCTCGGCCAGGCGATGAAAGCGCACTTCGCTGCCGACAAACTCAACATTGCCGCCCTCGGTAACCAGGTGGCGCAGCTGCACGTGCACCACATCGCGCGATTTCACACGGATGATGCGTGGCCCGGTCCGGTATGGGGTGTCGGCAGCGCAGTCCCTTATAGCGACGCCGCCCGCGATGCGCTCATTGGCGAACTGCGCAGTCTGCTCCGGGAGCCACTGGACCTGACGGAGGCAACCTAGGCATGAGCGTTAGCGTGCTGTTTGTCTGTATGGGGAATATATGCCGGTCTCCGACCGCCCACGCCTTGTTTCGCGAGGCAGTCACCGCAGCGGGGTTAGACGACGAGATCACGACAGATTCAGCCGGCACCCATGCCTACCACATCGGCAATCCGCCCGATGCCCGGGCGACCGCCACGGCGCTTGCGCGGGATATTGATATGACAGACCTGCGCGCGCGGCAGGTCTGCGGGGCAGATTTCGAGCAGTTTGATTACGTCGCGGCGATGGACCGAGACAACCTGCGTTTGCTGGAGGCGGACTGCCCCCCGTCGTGCCAAGACCGACTGAGCCTGATGCTCGACTGGGCGGAGGGCTGGGGCGATGAAGTGCCCGACCCTTACTATGGCGGCGACGAGGGGTTTGTCGCGGTGTTCGATATGTTGACCGAGGCGTCGCAGGGTTTGCTGGCGCACATCGTATCCGCCCATGGTCTGGCGTCGCGGCGCCCCTGACCCGCTCACTCGATGAGCATTTCGCTCCAAGGTTTCTAGGGCTACCTTATGAAATGTTTGCTGCAACGCGTTACCCAGGCATCGGTCACCGTGGCGGACGAGGTCGTGGGCGAAATCGATCAAGGCCTTCTGGTGCTGGTGGGTGTTGAGCCCGAGGATGCCGAGCAAACGGTCACCCGCATGGCGGAGCGCCTGCTGCGCTACCGGGTTTTTGCCGACGCCGAGGGCAAAATGAACCTGAACGTTGCCCAAGTCCAAGGCTCCATTTTGCTGGTATCGCAATTTACGCTGGCCGCCGATACCACCAGTGGCAACCGGCCAGGCTTCTCGACCGCCGCGCCACCCGAGCAGGCATCCAATTTATGTGACCAGTTGGTAGACGCGTTGCGAAAAGGGGATGTCCAGGTCGAGACGGGCCGCTTTGGCGCAGACATGCAGGTAGCGCTGGTGAACGATGGTCCGGTGACGTTTCTGCTCGAGGTCTGACTGCTGGGGCTTTGATCGCCGGTTGACCTCCGGCGAAGGTTGTCAGATGTGTAATACCACCGGCAGTGATGAATAACCCCGGACGAAGTTCGACAGTACCCGCTCGGGTTGGCCGACCACCTCCACGTGAGAGAAGCGCTTGAGGATTTCCTCCCACAGGATGCGCAGCTGCATTTCACCGAGCCGATTGCCCATGCACCGATGAATACCGAAACCAAAGGAAAGGTGGTAACGGGGGTTCTTGCGGTCAATGATGAACGCGTCGGGGTGCTCAATCGCGGTCTCGTCGTGATTGCCCGATAGGTACCACATCACTACCTTGTCGCCTTGCCGAATTGTTTTGCCGCCGAGTTCGACGTCTCGCGTGGCGATGCGACGCATGTGCATGAGCGGCGTCTGCCAGCGGATCACCTCGGACACCATGCTTGGGATCAGCGAGGGATCCGCTTTGAGCTTGGCGTATTCATCCGGGTTTTGATTGAGCGCCAGCACGCCACCGGTGATCGAATTGCGGGTGGTGTCGTTGCCCCCCACGATCAGTAGCACCAGGTTGCCCAAGTACTCCAGCGGGTCGTCCACCATCTCCCGCGTTTTGGGGTTGGTGGCCAACAGGCTGATCAGGTCCATGGTGTCAGGCGGGTTATTTTTGCGCTGGTGCCACAACTCGGTGAAGTAGGCCAGGCACTCGTGCAAGGCGGCGGTGCGCTCGTCCACATCGCCATCACTTCCCGCGATCTCGGGTAGGGAGGTCGCCATGTCTGACCAGTAGGGCAGCTTGTGGCGATCTTCAAAAGGAAAGTCAAAGATCGTGGCCAGCATTTGTGTCGTGAGGTTGATCGAGACTTTCTCAACCCAGTTGAACGACTCGCCAACGGGGAGGCCGTCCAGAATATCGCTGACACGTTGTCGAATCAGCGCTTCCATATCAGCTAGATTGCGCGGCGCCACCACACCCTGTACGGCGGCGCGTTGCACGTCGTGAATCGGTGGGTCCATGGCAATGAATTGTCTGACCGGCAGGTCATCACCGTAGTCACCAATGGTGATCGCGGGCTCTGAAGAGAAGGCCTCATGGTTGCCGTCGACCGCGGTGATGTCCTCAAAGCGGGTCACCGACCAAAAGCCGCCGAACACGTCGTTCTCGCTCCAGTGCACCGGATCCTCAGCCCGCAGTCGTGCAAAGTAGGGCCGCCACGCATCCTGTTGGTACAGCGTGGCGTCGCTGACATCGATCGCTTCAATGGGGAGGGTGCTGGCATCTTTCAGTGGTGCATTCATGGTGCGTTCTTCTCGTTATGGTTTTTTAAGCTCAGGTGTGCCGGCTGACCTCGGGTAATGGCACTGATCAGTGTGAGGTGTCGATGCTACAGCGCCATGATCAGCATCGATACATCCGTTTACGAGCAGATGGGCCGCTCTCCTCGGTAATTACTCTGCCACTGCATCAAATGCTGATTGCAACAGCGGGATAATGTCTCGTCGGACCAGTCTGGCGGGCGCGTCCGCATCGATCCGCGTGTAGTCATCGATGGCAACATAGCCACCAAAGCCCCGTTCTACATCCAGGAAGCTCACAGAGCCGAAGGCGCCGGGATCATCGTAGACCCCCGGGTTATCGGTATCGATCCACCACCCCATGCCGTAAGGGACCGGGTCTTCTGCCACCACACCGCCTCGATCTACCCGCATCTCAGCCAGCGCCGCCTCACTGAGGACCTGAGTCTCGCCACAGTAGCCGCCGTTCAGGTGCACCTGAAGCAGCTTTGCGTAGTCAGCAAGATTGGTGATGGCGCCCCCTTCGATATTGGGATTGGACTGTCCAAGTAAACTGTCTGGTGTGCCGTCCCACAGAAACAGGTTTTCCCACATATTGCCAAAGGTGAACACCTCAAGCTCGCAGGGTGTCGCCAGATACTGATCCACCAGCTGGTTCCACGTCGCGTTTGCCGACACGGCCGCTGTCACCCCGGCCAGCTGCCACTGGCTGCCGCCGTAATCGAAGATGCTGCCCGCGTCATGGCTATCCGGCAGCGGCACACTGAGTAGGATCTGCCCACAGGCCTCGAACTCGATGGATTCCTCAAAGCTGAACTGACAGAGGTGCGGCCCATAAAGCCCCAGCTGTCGCAAGCCAGGGATACCCGAGGTGTTGCTGACCAGCTGCGCCGGCGTGCGATCGGCATACACCCCATTAAAGGGCAGCACCTCGCCGATCGGCTGGCTCATGCTGAAGGTGGAGGCGGGATCTTCCTCGAGCGCCATCAGGGTCATGACCGCGGGCACCTTGCTAGTGGAGGCGAGCATCACCACGGTATCTTCGGTGTGATCGCCGAAGGTGCCGGTATGAAGTGTGCCTCCTGCATCGACCACCACATAACTGATGCCATTAAAGACAAGGCTCTCGTCGATAAATGATTGAAACGCGGCGTCCACCTCGCTGAAATCGGGAGTTACAGGCGGTGGCGGCGCGCCTCCGCCACCCTGATCGGGCGGCGCGGGACTGCTACCGGAGCCCCCGCCGCCGCAGGCCGCCATCAAGGTCAGTATTGAAACAGCCAGGATGTGGCGCGGCACGAGATCAGAAAAAAAGCGCATAGGACACTCACGATGGAGGGGTCTAGATCGTCCTCTATTCGCGGTTCGAGCTCAACATGCCCTGCACCGACGGCGTAAACGTACTGTTGCAAAAATGATACGTTTTGACATTATTAGGGTTACAGTCGTTGCGTAACAGAACTCCGTATAGTGAGATCGAAGCACCTTGCTTCCCACCCAATATGGAGGTCCGTTATGAAAATGGTTGGTTTATTAAAGCGTGGGGCGACGGTCATGGCCGCGTCTCTGGTGGCGTTTTCCGTTGAGGTTTCAGCGGACACCGCCGAACAATTAGCGATCTGCAAATCCGAGCTGAAGGCAATGTATGGCGAAGGTACGCGGGTCAGAATGTATGGCACCAAGTCGTATCGCGGTGTCGAGACACTGAAGCTGAAGGTGACCCCCGAGGGCGAGTCATCAGTGACGCTGCAGTGCTCGAGTGATACCGAGTCCGACCAGCGTGTGGTGCTCAAAGACAAAAATGGGGACACCCTGGTCTCTTAATTCAAGAGGCCAGCAGCGCCCTTCAACGGGGGAAATAACCCGATGAACTGGGATGATCTGAAGGTGCTGCTGGCCCTTTCTCGAGAGGGCTCTACTCGTAAAGCCGCCGCCACACTCGGCGTCAGTAACACCACGGTGATGCGTCGCCTCGAGTCCTTGGAGGAGCAGGTGGGCGGGCGCTTGTTTGACCGCACCCCCGATGGTTTCAGGGCCACTTCGCTCGCCGACCAACTCCTGCCCGCCGCCCGCGAGGTCGAGGAGATGCTCGCCGAGGCCGAGCGACAGGTGTCTGGCAAGGACTCCGAACTCAGCGGGCGCATCAAGCTGTCCTTACCCGCCGTGCCGGTTACGCATATTTCCGAGGCCGTCGCGGAATTTGCGATTCAGTACCCCCGTATTGAGTTGGATATCACCGTCAGCGACCATCCGGTGGATCTGGCGCGACGGGAGGCTGACATCGCGGTTCGGGGTATCCCAAAACACAAGCGCCCTCCCAAGGATATTGTCGGCATCAAACTGGGCCGGATTTCCATGGGCTACTACGTCCACAAAGAATTGCTGAGTGAGGCGTCACGCGGCCACCGCGAGCTGACCTGTATTCGCGCCTCGGGCCGGGCCCTGTCGCTGGGGGACCTGCCTGATCCAGATTCATTGGGCCTTAAAAGCCGACATTTGATTGACGGCATTACACCCCGCACCGTGGCGGTGACCAATAAATTGGGGGTGGCAGCGTTGCCCTGTTTTCTCGCCAGACAGTATCCGGACCTCATCTTATTGCCTGGTGTTCCCTCGGCTCACTGGGGGTACACCTGGTTGCTGCATCACAAGGACCTGCGGCAGTCGGCGCGCATCCGCGCGTTGTTCAAACACCTCTCCTTGCTTGAGCAGAAATGGCCCTTCGCCTGGGATACCAGTCTCGTCAAAGAAAGTCGCGCTGCTTAAGCCCGCCATAAGGCGCAACATCCTCAGCCCTGTGGATTATGCCTAGGCCGTAATTTCCAGCTAAGGTGTCCGGCGTGCACCTTTACTTGGCCGTTAGTCAGAAGTAATTCCCAGCTTTCGGATGGGCGGTGTGCCAACCGCGGTGATGAGCGCTTTTTCTTCCGTAAAAAAATCGGCCGCCTGCCGGGGGCCGTCGCGGCCAATGCCCGACTCTTTGAAGCCTCCGAAGGGCGCGCGCAAATCCCGCGCGAGAGGCGTGTTAATCCACAACGTGCCAGCGTCAACCTGCTGCTGAAATGCCTGCGCTCTGGCGAGGCTCTCGGTCCAGCAATAGCCAACGAGACCAAAGCGACTCTCGTTGGCTAGCGACCAAGCCTCCTCGTCGTCATCAAAAACCTGAATGCTGGCCACAGGACCAAACACTTCTTCTTGGCATAGTGAAAGCTGATTACTGTTTACCTGAAAGACGGTTGGCTCAATGAAATAGCCCTTATCCAGGTCGGTTTTTGCCTGACCTCCACACAGCAGTGTCGCCCCCTCTGATTTAGCTCGCGCGATGTGGTCGAGGACTCGCGCCTGGTGGGCTTTGAAAGCCATCGGCCCTACTTCGGTAGCGGGATCCAACGGGTCACCTACAGTCAGTGATTGGGTGCGCGCGACGAAAGCCTCGATAAACCGATCGGCGATGCTGCGCTGCACCAAAATCCGCGAGCCCGCGATACAGATTTGCCCGCTGTTACTGAAGATGCTGACGAGTGAGCCGTCGACTGCGCGCTCAAAAGCTGCATCGTCGAAAACGATATTGGCGGATTTGCCGCCCAGTTCAAGATGAACCGGCGTGAGGTTCTCGGCCGCTGACGCCATGACCTGGCGAGCCGTTGTGCCGCCACCCGTAAAGGCAATGCGATCAATAGCCGCCGAGCCGGCCAACGCTGCGCCAGTGACAGGACCACTGCCGTTAACAATGTTGATAGTGCCGGGAGGCACCCCAGCCTCCTCCATGATTGCCACCATGCGCAGAATTGACAGCGGTGTATGTTCGGATGGCTTCAGCACGCAGGTGTTACCAAAGGCTAAGCTGGAGGCCAGCTGCATGCTGGACAGGGCCAGCGGCGCATTCCAGGGGGCGAACAACGCGGCAACGCCTGCCGGCTGGCGGGTTACTTGTGTTTGGTAACCACTCAGTTGACCGAACGTTTCCCCAGCCATCACGCCGATGTAGTCGGCAAAAAAATCCAGATTGTCAGCGGCTCTGGGCACCTGGCGTGAGGCCAGATGGGAGGAGGGCAGCCCCGCACAGAGGCATTCCAGCAACGCCAGCTCCTCAGCGTTTTTGCGGATTAGGCGGGCTGCTTTGCGAAAGGCCGCTTGTCGGGTGCCAGTGTCAGCGCCCGACCAGAGGCCCTTGGCGAAGCTGTCGCGGGCAGTGTTAATAGCCTTGTTTACTGCTTCTGAGCCGTCTTCCTGAAGCGTGGCAATCTGTTCGCCTGTCCCGGGAAAGCGTACGGCGTGTCGCGCGGCGCTAGGGTCGATGGCTACTGATTCACCGGCCACGTGGCCGGTGATCACTTCTGGCAGGGTTACCCCCAGCTCTGCAATGGTGTGATCGATGGCTGGCATCAAGACTTCCTCAATCGAAGGTTTGCTCACGCTCGCAAAACCGAATCATAGCCGCATCGACCGGGCGGTCGCGATGTGCTGTAGGGAGTCGCTCACCGTAACCTGAAGTGCCTGCCAGATCACTCGACGTTTGTCGTGCGCGATTTCACGATGCAGGGCAAGGCTTCTCGCCGAGCGCCGTCGCAACATTTTTGGAGTGATGGGTTGAACACAGTGCAGGGCAAATGGCTAATCGAATGTCCTCGGGCTCTGCAAGCCGAAGCAGGTCCATACTTCAGCGTGACTTTTGGTGGCGCCTCAGCTTTTGAGGTGACTCGCGTGAAAGCGCAGATGGTCCTCCATAAAGGAGGTGATGAAGTAATAGCTGTGGTCGTAACCGGCTTGCATGCGTATTTCAATCGGGTATTGGGCTGCACTACTGGCCTCCTCAATCAGGTGCGTCTTGAGCTGCTCTTCGAGGAAGTTATCCGCGGTGCCCTGATCGATCAGTATGGGTCGGTGCTCGGTCGCCTGACCCAGCAGCACGCAGGTGTCGTAGTTCGCCCAGGCTGATTCGTCCGCGCCCAGATACTGGGTGAACGCTTTTTGTCCCCAGGGACACTGGGTGGGCGCCACGATGGGTGAGAAGGCAGAAAACGACGCGTAGCGGTCAGGGTTCTTGAGCCCAATCGTCAGGGCGCCGTGTCCGCCCATCGAGTGCCCCATGATGGCGGCACGCGAGGTGTCCACCTGCGGGCAGGCCTGTGCCACCACCTGCGGCAACTCTGTCACCACGTAGTCATACATGTGGTAGTGCGCTGACCAGGGTGCTTCCGTGGCATTGAGGTAAAAGCCGGCGCCAAGCCCCATGTCGTAACTGCCCTCGGGGTCATCCGCCACCCCTTCGCCCCTTGGGCTGGTATCGGGTGCCACAACGGCCACCCCCAGCGCAGCGGCATACTGCTGTGCACCCGCCTTGGTCACAAAGTTTTCATCAGTGCAGGTCAATCCAGAGAGGTAGTAGACCACTGGGACCGGCTCTTCCACAGCCTGCGGAGGTAAGTAGACCGCATAGATCATGTCGCAATTGAGTACCTGCGACGTGTGCTGAAAGCGGTGCTGTTCGCCGCCGAAGCAGCGAACCGTGCTCAAACACTCCGATGACATCAGTAAGTCACCACAGAGCGAATACTTTTGCCTTCATGCATCAGATCAAAAGCGGTATTGATCTCGGTGAGCGGCATGGTGTGGGTGATCATTTCATCGATATGGATCTTGCCCTCCATGTACCAGTCCACGATCTTCGGCACGTCGGTGCGGCCTCTTGCGCCGCCAAAAGCCGTCCCCCGCCATGAGCGTCCGGTTACCAGCTGGAAGGGTCGTGTTGAGATCTCTTGTCCGGCGCCTGCTACACCAATGATGCAGCTCTGCCCCCAACCTTTGTGGCAGCACTCGAGCGCCTGGCGCATCACATTGACGTTACCAATGCACTCAAAGCTGTAGTCGACACCGCCGCCTGTCATCTGGATCAGGTGATCAACAACGTCATCGACCTCGCTCGGGTTCACAAAGTCTGTCATGCCGAACTGGGTCGCCAACTCCTTTTTATCGGCATTGAGATCGACACCAATGACGCGCCGTGCGCCGACCAGCTTGGCGCCCTGAATCACGTTCAGTCCAATGCCACCCAAGCCAAATACGGCAACGGTCGCGCCGGGCTCGACGTTCATCGTGAAGGCGACGGCACCGATGCCGGTCGTCACGCCACAGCCGATGTAGCAGATCTTGTCGAAGGGCGCGTCTTCTCGAACTTTCGCTACTGCGATCTCGGGTAGCACGGTGAAGTTAGAGAAGGTCGAACAGCCCATGTAGTGGAGGATCGGTTCGCCATCCAACGAGAAACGACTGGTGCGATCCGGCATTAGGCCCTGACCTTGAGTCTCGCGAATCGCCTGACAGAGATTGGTTTTGGGGTGTAGGCAGAAGTCACAGGTGCGGCACTCTGGCGTGTACAAAGGAATCACGTGATCGCCCACTTTGAGGTCTTTCACCCCTTCACCCACTTCCACCACAACGCCGGCACCCTCGTGGCCGAGGATCGCCGGGAACGCACCTTCGGGATCATCCCCCGACAGGGTAAAGGCATCGGTGTGGCACACACCCGTCGCTTTGATTTCCACCATTACTTCGCCTGCGGCAGGGCCGCCGACGTCGACTTCGGCTATTTCGAGGGGTTTGCCGGCTTCAAATGCAACCGCGGCTCGACTCTTCATGGCGATACTCCTTATTGTTAGAGGGGCGTAGTATGCCTTAGCGCGGGCGTGCCGCCACCCCCGGTTCCTCTTGATCGTAAGGCCGGCCGAACGAGGTTGCCCTGTCGAAAAACCTGTTGGAGCTCGGTCTTTCGCGCGGACCATTCTGTTTTCGTGATGCCAAAGGCATACTCGCGCTGTTGCCACCGATCTGTGGGCGGAACCGAAGCCCCAAGCTGCCTTTTGCTATGACAACCGAAGCTATTTCGTCAGCCCTCTGGGCACCCTCCGCCGAGCGCGTCGCATCAGCCCAGCTGACCGCTTTCATGGAATCAGTGAGCGCGGCGACAGGATTTGATGCCGGCGGCGATTACTTTGCACTGCACCAGTGGTCACTGGATGAGCCCGCGGCTTTCTGGCGAGCGGTTTGGGATTTCACCGAGATTCAAGGCGACCCCGGCGAGACGGTCTGCGATGACCCCGTGGCCTTGCCCGGGTGCCAGTGGTTCCCGGACGCCACACTGAACTTTGCCGAGAACCTGCTGCGCTTCAGCGACGATCGCGAGGCGTTGGTAGAGATCGATGAGCGCGATGCGCGACGCGTAATGACGTATGGTCAGCTGCGTGATCAAGTCGCGCGGCTTGCGGGTTGGATGCGAGAACAAAACATTCAGCCCGGTGATCGGATCGCGGGCTTTATGCCCAATTGCATTGAGACCGTAGTGGCCATGCTTGCCACGACCAGCCTGGGCGCGGTGTGGTCGTCTTGCTCGCCGGATTTCGGCCACCAGGGTGCAGTAGATCGCTTTGGCCAGATTGCACCGCGACTGCTCTTCACCGCCGATGGCTACGTCTACAACGGCAAGCGCTGCGATTCGCTGGCGCGAGCCAGTGATATTGCCAGTGCAATCTCCGAAATTGAGCAGGTTGTCGTGGTGGCGAAGCTGTCGCCGCAGCCAGCGCTTGGCGAGATCGAGAAAGCCGTCCCATGGGAATCGTGCCTCAGCGGTGACCTGCCGGCTCTGCGTTTTGAGCCACGATCATTCAATGACCCGCTATTTATTCTTTACTCATCCGGCACCACCGGCGTACCCAAGTGCATCGTGCATGGCATTGGTGGCACGTTGATTCAGCATGCCAAGGAGCATGCCCTGCACGCCGACATTAGCCGCGACGATCGCTTTTTTTATTTCACGACCTGCGGCTGGATGATGTGGAACTGGCTGGTCAGCGGCCTCGCTCGCGGCGCCACGCTGATTCTTTACGACGGCTCCCCCTTCGCCCGTAATGGGCACCGCCTGATCGATGCAATCGACGAGGAGCGCATCACGGTATTTGGCGTCGGCGCGAAATATCTCGGTGCCTTGGAGAAGTCAGGCGTCGTGCCCATAGAGAGTCATAAGTTGCACACGCTAAAGACCGTGCTGTCGACGGGGTCGCCGCTGCCCCATGAGGGTTTTGAGTGGGTGTATCGCGCCTTCAAGCCTGATTTGCACCTGGCCAGCATCTCGGGCGGTACCGATATCGTCTCCTGTTTTGCCGGCGGCGTGCCCACGCTGCCAGTCTATGCGGGCCAGCTGCAGGCCGCTGGACTGGGAATGGCCACCGCTATCTGGAATGAGTCTGGGGAGCCGGTTGAAGGTGAGAAGGGTGAACTGGTGTGTACCCAGTCTTTTCCCTCCTGCCCGGTAGGGTTTTGGCGGGATACTGATGGCAGCAAATTTCACGCCGCGTATTTTGACCGGTGGCCGGGGGTGTGGGCCCACGGCGACTACGGTGAGAAGACATCGGAGAGTGGTTTTGTCATTCACGGGCGCTCCGACGCGGTGCTCAATCCCGGGGGCGTGCGGATCGGCACCGCCGAAATCTACCGGCAGGTTGAACGGGTGCCTGAGGTGCTCGACAGCGTTGTGGTGGGACAGAGCTGGCAGGACGATGTGAGAGTCGTGCTGTTTGTGGTCCTGCGCGACGGCGTGACGCTCGATGAGCCACTGACCGCCCGCATCCGCGATGAAATCCGCACCAACACCACGCCCCGCCATGTGCCGGCGAGGGTGATTCAGGTCGCGGATATCCCGCGCACGATCAGCGGCAAAATCGCCGAGCTCGCGGTGCGAAAGATCATCCATGGCGAGGCCGTCGGTAATCAGGATGCGCTGGCCAACCCGGAGGCGCTCGCCCTGTACGCCGCACTGCCTGAGCTCAGTGTTGATTGATTGTGCGCCCTGTCACGACCCTTAAGCCGGCATTTGACAGCCACTGCACGACTCGCTGAAGTGACGCCATGAGCAAACTCTTTTTCCGTTACGGCGCCATGAACAGCGGCAAAAGCACTGCCATGTTGCAGGTGGCCCACAACTACGAAGAGCGCGACCAGCGCGTCGTGCTGGTGAAGTCGTCAGTGGATACCAAGGGCGACGATCAGATTGTGTCGCGCCTGGGCGTGACGCGTCGGGCTGACTTACTGCTCTCTCCCGGTCAGGATCTGCGAGTGGCGCTACAAGCGCTCTCTGCTCAGCGGTCTGATCTCAGTGACGGCGTGGCCTGTGTACTGATTGACGAGGCTCAGTTTCTGACTCCGGAGCAGGTCGACCAGGCGCTGGCCATTGCGGTACTGGATATGATCCCGGTGGTCGCCTTTGGGATTCGCACGGACTTTCGCACCAAGGCGTTTCCGGGCAGCCAACGCTTGATGGAAGTGGCGCACTCGCTGCAGGAGATGAAGACCATCTGCCGATGCGGGAACAAGGCTATCTTCAACGCCCGCTTGGGCGAGCAGGGCATTATGCGCGAGGGTGAGCAGGTGATGATCGACGGCGAATCCGCCCGATACGAAGCGCTTTGCGCCCGCTGTTATCTGGAGGCCGAGGGCGGTTGAGCGCCCCGCCTGAGCACGAGGGCGCGCTCTAGGTTTGCGCGATTGCCGCGGCGGCGATAGAGATCGAAGCGCCGGACCATCGTAACCAGACTCAGCAATCTGCCTCGATTTGATGCATAGTCAGGGGGTCCGGTTAGTGAGAACTCGCGCCATCACACATTCGTTTCACAGCGCAGACTCTCAGTTTAATTCGGTCAGCCTGGGCGTCCGCCTCACCTATGGCTTTGGCGCCGTGGCCTACGGCATCAAGGACAACGGCTTCGCCTATTTCTTGCTGCTCTTTTACGGCACCGTGGTGGGTCTGGAGCCGGCGCTTGCAGGGGCAGCACTCCTGATCGCGCTCATCTTCGATGCCTTCAGCGACCCCATCGTCGGCTACTGGTCTGACAACACCCGCTCTCGCTGGGGACGTCGCCACCCGTTTATGTATGCCGCAGCAATTCCGGTGGCGCTGTGTTACTCGTTGCTGTGGCAACCGCCTGACTGGAATGACGGGGCGCTGTTTCTATACCTCGTTGTATTAGCGATCCTCATTCGCACACTCATTACCTTTTTCGAGACCCCGAGCTCCGCCCTGATGCCTGAGCTCACCGCCGACTACGATGAGCGCACCACCATACAGGCTTGGCGCTCCTTCTTCGGCTGGGCGGGGGGCGCCGGCATGGCGGTGTTCATGTACGCCTTTCTATTGGTACCCAGTGAGACCTACCCGGTGGGCGCACTCAATCGCGACGGTTACGAAACCTACGGGATGATCTCCGGCGGTGTGATGCTGGTGGCCATCTTAGTGTCGGCGCTCGGGACGCATCACCGCATCGGCTCATTGACGGCGCCACCACCCAGAGCGCGCCGGGGATTGAAGGCGGTGTTCAAAGAAGTGATCGAGACGCTGGCAGACAGGAGCTTCTTCGCGCTGTTCGTTTCCTCCATTGCCAGTGCCGTCGCCACCGGCCTTACCGCAGCGTTGACTTTTATTATGCTCACCTACTTCTGGGCCTTCTCCTCGCTTGAGGTGTTCTATTGGACATTGCTGGTAGTCCTCTCCGCGCTGATGGGGCTGTGGATTGCGCCCCGGGCCTCTAAACGCTGGGGCAAGAAAGGTGCGGCGCTGCGGCTCGGTGTGCTGGCTTTCACGGTTCAACCTTTACCGGTGCTCTTCAGGCTTCTGGGCTGGATGCCCGAGAACGGGGATCCGCTGTTGTTCCCCCTCCTCGCCACCGTCAACACGATTGATCTTGGGCTCATAATCGCCATGCAGGCGATTTTCTTTTCCATGCTGGCGGATCTGGTGGAGCACTCAGAGGTGAAAACCGGGCGGCGCAGCGAGGGTGTGCTGTTCTCCGCGCTGACGTTTATTCGCAAAACCACTCAGGGCATCGGTGCGTTCGTTGCGGGTCTCATTCTGCAGGCGGTGGCGTTTCCCCAGGGTGCGGCCCCCGCCGATGTGCCGACCGAATCGGTGCTCCAGCTCGGCAATTTGCTCGTGCCTTCCCAGTGGTTCTTGTGGGGTGTCATGCTGGTGGCGTTGGCGTATTACAAGTTGGATCGCGCGCAGCATCAGTCCAATTTGGATGCCATTCAGTCGCGGGACGGCCGGCCTGTCTAGGTATCGCCGCTCCTTGGCGAGATGTGAGCCGAATCCCTTTGGGCGACCCTCTGTGTCATGGCATACTGACTGCCAATAGTGGGTGGCACTGAGTGAGGAGCCAGCATGGCCCTGAACATCGTCCAGTCTTCTGATGGTCGTCGGCAGCGCAGTGAGCGTAGCCAGACTGCCATCATCAAGGCCGCATTGTCGCTCATGGACGAAGGGACGCTGGTGCCCACCGCGCAGCAGATTGCCGACCGGGCGGGTGTAGGCATCCGCTCTTTCTTCCGGCACTTCGCCGACATGGATTCGCTCTTTCTTGCCGCCGACGAGATGCTGCTCTCGTCTTACGAGGCGCTTTTTGAGGTCGACGACCGAACAGGTACGCTATCCGAGCGCGTTGGGCGCGCGATCGACCTCTATGGCAATGCCTTCGATCAGTTGCGCGCGATTATTTTGTGTACTCAGGCGCAGCTGTGGCGCTCTCCCAAGCTCCGGGAAAATTACGCGTGGCATCAGAAGCGGCTGCGCAAAGAGCTCGAGCTCTGGTTGCCCGAGGTCGCAGCGCTTCCCAAAGACCGGCGCGAGGCACTACACGCGATCGCCTCTTTCGACATGTGGCACCGCCTGCGCGAGCATCAAGGTCTGTCGCCGAAGGCCACTGCCGATATCGTCACGTCGCTGGTGACCGATCTCATCGCTTCAAGCTGAGGTAGGCTCATTGTCCGAGCAGTTCAAGGATCAGGGTGGTGTTGCCACCATGGACCCCAGCCACCTGACCCGCTGGCTGACTTCCCGTTTGATGACCCGAATCTCGGGGGCTTCCGCGGTCGCAGCGCGACACCGCAAGGCCGAGCAGGCCCGCGTCAAAGCCGCCGCCGCGCATCGGGTCGACTACTTTCATCAGGTGGATGAGGGCTACAGCTATCTTGCCGCGCAGATGCTCGAGCCACTGGCGGCCCGTTACGACATTGAACTGCACTGCCATCTGGTGCGTGGACAGGAGGGCAAGAACGCCCCCGAGCCTGAGTTGCTTGCGCAGCTCGCGCGCGCCGATTCATACGAGATTGCGCCGGGCTATGGCCTGAGTTTTCCTCATCATCCGGATGCGCCCGCCGCGAGTCTGGTCGAGACGGCGGCACAGATTCTGGCTGCGCAGTCCCATTCAAATTTTCCCAAAGCGGCTGTCAGTGTGAGTGAGGCATTGTGGCGTGATGACACCGCCAGGCTGACTGATTTAGCAGCAGAGCTTGGCACCGCGTCACCTGAAGCCACGACCGCGGCGGTGGAGGCGGGGACGCAAAAGCGTCGCGAGCTCAAGCACTATTCCGGGGCGATGTTTTATTACGGTGGTGAGTGGTATTGGGGTGTCGACCGGTTGTATCACCTCGAGGCGCGGCTCGCAGCGCTTGGTGCAGATACGCAAGCCGGCGCGCCGCTGATCGCGCCCCGGCCCAGCGAAGATCTTGCGGGTCACCGAGATACGGGGCAGTTCACGTTAGAGCTGTATGCATCCTTGCGCAGTCCCTACACGGCTGTGATTTTTGATCGCGCCGTGGCTTTTGCCAAAGCCGCGGGTGTCACCTTGAGTCTGCGGCCCGTGCTGCCTATGGTGATGCGCGGTGTGCCCGCCACCCGAGAAAAAGGCATGTACATCTTCACGGATGCGGCCCGGGAGGCGCGCGCCGCTGGCGTACCCTACGGCAATTTCTACGACCCGATTGGCGACCCTGCGCGCCGATGCTACGCGCTGTATCCCTGGGCTGTGTCGCAGGGTAAAGGCGTTGAACTGTGCTCCAGCTTCCTGCGCCATGCCTTTGTGCTGGGCGTGAACACCAACAATGATCGGGGCTTGCGCAAGGTGGTCGAAGCCGCGGGCCTTGACTGGTCGGCGGCGCAGTCACACCGCGAGGACAAGACCTGGAAAGCCCTGCTAGAAGGCAACCGCCAGACCATGTACGAGGCTGGGCTGTGGGGTGTGCCGAGTTTCCGGCTGCTGGACCCAGTGGGGGAGCCGCTACTCTCTACATGGGGTCAAGACCGGCTGTGGCTTGTCGCGCACACCTTGCGCGATGCGCTGGCTGCGAGCACTTCCTGATCACAGCCGCCTCTTAATTGCGGCCAATTGCATCTCCTATATATTGACAGTATAAATGCCAATAGATGGCCGCCGGCGTGCGTTGGCCACAGTGGTGGAGCGCTATGCGGAAGTTTTTCATCTCATTGGTCGCAATATTGGCAGTGGGGGCCGGCGGAGCCTATTTGTATCCCAGTGCTGCGATCCTGACAGCGATCAAGGTGCGCACTGCCTTGTCGACGACCCGCATTGGCCCACCCCGCGACATCGCCTGGCAACAAGGCCCTGCTAACGCGAGTAAAGCGCCGGCGGAACGACCCCCCAATATTGTGGTGATCATGGCCGACGATCTCGGCTACAACGATATTTCGACCTTTGGTGGCGGCGTAGCGGACGGTCGTTTGCAGACGCCGCACATTGATGCGCTCGCGGCGCAGGGTGCGGTGTTCACCCAGTCCTACTCGGGCGCCTCAACCTGTGCGCCCTCCAGAGCCATGCTGATGACGGGGCGATATCCCAGCCGCACCGGCTTTGCTCATACGCCGATGCCACCCTCCATGGGTCGCGCGGTGTCCATTGTCGCGGCGGATATGGATCGGACTCTGCCTGACGCGCTCTTTGATGCTGAAGCAGCGGCGACTAAACCGTCTTTTGATCTTCAGGGTCTGCCACCCGAGGAAATCACTCTTGCTGAGTCACTCAAGGCACGTGGTTATCACACGGTGCACATCGGTAAGTGGCACCTCGGCCGTGACAACGGCATGACGGCCCACGAGCAGGGCTTTGATGAGAGTCTGTTGATGGCGAGCGGCTTGTATCTGCCCGAAGGCCACCCCGACGTGGTGAACGCTAGGCTCGACTTTGATCCGATCGACCAGTTTTTGTGGTCGGCACTTAGCTACGCCAACTCCTACAACAGCGGCACTACAGATTTGTTTGAGCCAGGCGGTTACCTCACCGATTACTGGACCGATGAATCGATCAAGGCCATCAAAGCCAATCGCAACCGCCCGTTTTTCCTCTACCTGGCTCATTGGGGTATCCATACACCGCTGCAAGCCACCCGCGCCGACTTCGAGGCGGTAGGGGATATTCAGCCACATCGTCTGCGGGTTTACGCTGCCATGACCCGCGCATTGGACCGCAGCGTGGGCAGGGTGATGGCGGCGCTGGAAGAGGAAGGCTTGGCCGACAACACCATCGTGGTGTTCACTAGTGACAACGGTGGCGCAGGCTATGTGGGCCTCGCCGACGTGAATGCCCCGTATCGCGGTTGGAAGATCACTTACTTTGAGGGGGGGATTCGCGTGCCGCTGTTTGTGAGGTGGCCCGATAGAGTTGCCGCTGGTCAGACCATCGACACGCCGGTTGCGCACATTGATGTCATGCCGACGTTGCTGGCCGCAGCCGAGCAACCGCCTCCACAAGATCGTAGGCTTGACGGTGAAAACGTGTTGCCATTGATCACCGAGGGCGCAATGGCTAGGGCCGAGTGGCCGCGGCAGACGCTTTTCTGGTCATCTGGGCATAACCGCATTGTTCGTCACGGTGAATGGAAGCTGCAGATTGCCGCGCGCCCCGAAGTGCAGTGGCTCTTTAATCTCGCCGAGGACCCCACCGAGCAGGTGAATCTGGCTGCGTCGCGCCCCGATAAGGTCTCGGAGCTGATGGCGCTACTGGATGCGCACGCTGCCGCCAGCCGTCCCGCGCTCTACGAGCCAGAGCTCGAGGCGCCGGTGGCGATTGATAAGCACTTGGCGCTGCCCTTCGAAGAGGGCGATGAGTGGGTGTCGGTTCCGAACTGATGACGGCGCAATTTTTGTTAGCCGGTTTGCAGTAAGCCGGGAGTCACTGGCCCGGGGCGGATTGCCGATTATTATGGGTTAGGAAGCAGCGGTGCCGGCAAACGCGGGGCAAAAGCAGGCGCTCTGACTGCATCCGCCGAACTTCTTGTGGCTGATCTAGAGGCCTTTGCGGGTTTGGATGATCTCGGTTGAGTTGGCCGGCAGGCTGAACGACACCCCGTCGTACCCCACGGTCAGATCGGGGAAAATGTCCTCCGACCCATTTAGCCAGAGCGTCTCTTGTCCCGGCACAATGATGGGCGGCACCACGTGGTAATAGAGCAGGTGACCGACGCCGGCGTCGCGAGCGGTTTCCGCGGCTTCGCGAGGGCTGGCGTGATAGTCCGGCACGTCGAACATGATTTTAGCCATTGTATCGTTACCCAGATCTCTCGCCGTCTTTTCCATCATGCCAATCAGTTCAGGCGAGAGTGCCTCATGGACCAGCAGGTCGATGCCCTTGGCGAAGCGAGCAATGTTGTCAGATTTCGACGTGTCGCCGCTGATAAGCAGGGTTCTCCCGCCGTAGCTAAACCGATACCCCACGGCGGGCGAAACGGGCTCGTGGTCCACGCGCAGTGCTTCGACGACCAGCCCACCACCTTCGTAAACGATGGACAGTTCACCGTTAGCTGGCGTGACAAAAGGCTTTGCGGTCATGCCTGCTGCGGACATCGGTGCGACGCCGTCGCTATGATGCGCGTTGCGGTAGACGAAGTCGTGTGAATAGGCCGCGTTGAACCCCGCCACTACCTGTTCCACTCCCTCAGGGCCGTATACCGGTAAGGGTGTGACCTCATTGCCAGTTGCCCAGCGAAAGGTGGCTAGCTCACCGAGCCCGTCGATATGATCGGAGTGGAAGTGGGAGAGAAAGACACCGCTAAGCCGCCCCACTGGATAGCCCAGTACTTGGAGGTTGCGCGGACCGTTGGTGCCGCTGTCTACAAGAAAAAGCTGTTCACCCGCCACCACCGCGACACACGGCCCAGAGGCTTTCGGCGCCGGCATGGGGCCGCCCGCACCACACAGAGCAACATGCAGTCCATCTTCCAGCGTGTCGACTTGATCCGTCCCCATCCGGGCGGGCAGGGCCACCGCCATCAGGCGCTCGGCAATCGCAGCCCGCTGCGAATACCCCACTCCCAGCAGAATCAACCCGCAGCCCAGTAAACCCAGCAATTTCTTCATCTCAAGCCCCTTTCTACAACGCCTGATGTCTTCACTTTAAGCAGTCTATACCTATTGACACTTATCATGCCAATATTTCGCTTGACGCCATTATCGGCACAGCGGGTGCTGGGAATGACTATGAGCCTCCCAAATCCTGCCTAGTTTCAGTCCAAAACGGCGGTATTTATTGGCTTGTGCCATGCCATAGGAAACTTGTGTTTCCCTTCGGCTGTGGCACTATCGTTCCATTAAAAGTTGGAGGAGTGCCCTCAATAAGCTCTTGCCGGTGCTTTTCTTGATAAAAAACAACGATTCAGAACCTATCCATGGGAGTCCACAACAATGGTTAAGACATTTGCGAAAGTAGCCTTGAGTGCTGCGGTGGCCAGTCTGTCGGTGACAGCGTTTGGCCAGGCACTTGAAGAGGTTGTCGTAACAGCGCAGAAGCGGACCGAAAGTCTGCAGGACGTGCCGATTTCGGTGACCGCGATCAGCGGTGAGTTAATTCAGGATGCTTCAATCAGAAGCTTTGGTGAGCTAGGCGCTTACGTCCCGAATTTTTCTGTCAGTGAAAACGCGGTGAACACCATTATCACCATGCGCGGTATCTCAATTGGCGGAAATCAGTCTTTTGAGCAGTCGGTCGGCATCTTCCTAGATGGCGTTTATCTGGGCCGAAGCCGACAGGCGCGTCTCGGTCTATTTGATCTTGAGCAGGTGGAAGTCCTGCGCGGCCCGCAGGGGATCCTCTTTGGTAAGAACACGCTGGGCGGCGCCATCAACGTGCGCTCCGCGGCGCCTGTCGTGGGTGAAGGCCTATCGGGGCGCGTTGCGGCCAGTTTCGAGTCCGACAACGGTGAGTACTTCGAGGGCCACATCAGCGGCAGCGTCAGTGAAAATGTTGCGATGCGTTTAGCGGTGATGGACCGATCTATTGACGGCTACCTCGACAACGTTGATCTGGCCGCCGCGTACCCCAACTCACCCACGACTGATGAGACCATTGCCCGCATTGGCTTGCAATGGGAGCCATCTGAATCCACCAGTGTTGGCCTGCGCTACACCTACTCGGATTACCGCCGGGTCGGTCAAACTGCAGTCGTCACGGACTTCGGTCCGACTCTGGTCGACAGCACTGGCGATGGCATTAGAAACCAGCCATTCGTGCCAAGTTCTAACGCCCTGATGTACGGCATCATGGGACTCCGCTATCCAACTTATGCGCCGACTACCAGCTCCAGAGACGTGTTTTACGACGGCCTCTCCATTGGCGGTACCGGCTCACTTGACGGCGGCAACGGCCCGGAGCGATTGTCAGGAACTGACACTGAGAACCATGAGTTCTCGCTCAATATTGAGCATGAGTTTGGCAATGGAATGACCCTGACCTCAGTGACCGGAGTGTCTCAATATGAGTACAAAGATGGCATTGAGGCAGACTTTCTGCCGGTGGAGTTCATCGGTCGCAGCGATGACTCGGAATTTGATCAGTTCAGCCAGGAAATCCGTCTGGCATCGGACCTCGACGGTCGATTTAGCTGGGTGGTAGGCGGTAATTTCCTTAACTCCACCCAAGAAATTGACCGCAGCGTGATGAGTGACGGAACCTTTGGTCAGCCTCAGCTAGTAACGGGGCTCATAGGTCTGCCCACGATCTGGTCATACAGTCCTGCTCAACTCGCTGGGATTGAGGCCGCCTTCGGGTTGCCTGCTGGCGCACTGCCGCCTGGGGTACCGGGTCTGACTATGTGGAATCAGGCGAATACACTCTCGTATTGGGAGCAGGAGACCGAGTCCTGGGCGCTCTTTGCACAAGGGACCTTCAACATTACCGACAATTTGAGCATCACCGCGGGTGTGCGTTACACCGAAGAAACCAAGGAAGCCATTGCGCAAACCTGGGTCAACAGTGAAGTCACAGGCTTTGATTACAAAAGCCCAGACGGAGACGCATGGTTTGCCGATCCAACCAACACGGCGCTGTTAGGTAACTTCTTGTTGCAAGAGCTCGCAGGCGGCGCGCTGGATCGCACCAACCACTTGTTCAATGGCGACAGGAAGACTGATCAGACGATCCCTGCTGTCTCAGTCAATTGGACGCCCAGTGACAATCACTTGCTTTATGCCAGTTACACCGAAGGCTTCAAGAGCGGCGGTTTCAACGCGATCGACAGCCAGCTGCCAGCATACACTGGCGGCCCAGCCTGCCCGCTCGACAACCTGCCTGGATGTATTCAACGCAATACTCCCGGACCAGGGTTCGAGTACGACGATGAAACCGCATGGTCTTTTGAGGTGGGAGGCAAGCACACTTTCCTCAATGGCCGCATGCGCTTCAACTGGGCTTACTACAATAGTGAATACGACGATCAGCAGGTGTCGACATTTGTCGGCCTCGGCTTTGTTGTGACTAACGCGGCGAGCACGGAGATCTCTGGCTTAGAGATCGACGCCGCTTTCCAGGTCACTGAAAAGCTGCGCCTCAATTTGGCGGTTGGTACGGTTGATGGAGAGTACAAAGATTTCAAGGGTGCCGCGTGCACGCCTCTGCAAACAGCGGATATCGGATTCAACAATGCTGTAACGCCCGGGGGGCTGACGCCAAGCTCACCGAACCTTACCTCAGCCGACGGCCTCTGCACGCAGCTGTTCGACGCGAGCGGCAGGCAGGGTGCGATTGCTCAAGATCTCTCTGGCCGAACAATTGGCGCAGCTGAGTGGTCAGGCTCATTCGGTGCCCAGTTCATGCAGCCCGTGGGTTCCATGATGTGGTTCACTGAGCTCGACGTGCAATTCACCGACGACTACCTGTTTACGGGCGATCTTGATCCGGCTCGAGTTCAGCCAGGCTTCGAGCTTGTAAACCTGCGAACAGGTCTCCGCGGAGAGAACTGGATGCTGATGCTCTACGGCCGCAACATTACGGATGAGAACTACGCACAGGGTGGCGCCGTGGTTCCGCTGGCGCAAGGCTCTTTCTTCCGCTACCTGAGCCGCGGCGAGGTCTGGGGCATTCAGGCAGCTTGGGAGTTTTAATCTCGAGCTGATGAGTTAAAAAGGGCGGCCCAGGCCGCCCTTTTTATTGCTTGCCAGCTTTTGGATTTCGAGGCGAGTAGATGATCAAAAAAGTGATTCTGCGCACCCTGATCGTGATTGCGCTAGCCCTGGCATGGCTTGTCTGGCTGGGCTGGTTCTCGGCGAGGCCACCCCTCACGACAGATCCAGCGACGCTGGCAGGAGACGGCTCAACCCTGAATTACTGCGAGCTACCCGTGCTCGATGGCGCCGGGCAGCGGGCCGCTGATATCGCCAAAGGCAACACGCCGGGCTGCGGCTATGACCACTTTCCTCTGCCAATACTGGCTGGATGCACAGAGCCACTGCCGCCGGAAGCCGACGACATTCGGGGTCTGTGGCGTGGCGTATCCGGGGGCCATATCGGGCATGTGGAGCGGGTCGAGCAGTGTGGCTCCAGGGTGGTCGTGACCACTTCGGGGCTCATCCACGACTATGGTCCCAACAGCACGGGCGGGCTCAACACCAATGACACCGAGGGGTCGGTTCTGTTCACTCTGGGTGGTAAAGAGCACTGCATACGCACCTCGGCGAGCATGATCTGGGAAGACAAGATCCTCAACTTTTATGCCTTCGGTTGGGGCCCGAGAGTGGTGCGCCGCTACCGGGAGGGCGACGAGCTGATCTGGGAGTATGCTGACGGCTCGGTGACGCGCATGGAGCGTTTGTGTTCCCTGCCCGAGGAGCACAAAGTGCCCATACCTCGTGGCCGACGGATCGAATTGTTTTAAAGCGCGCGTGCGCTGCCTCAATTTGAAAGTGCTGTAGGAGAGATGCCCATGCTCACGGAAATGTGGGTCGACCGAACCGATTATCACCACACTCGGGTGGTAAAGGGTGATCTGCCAACGCCGGGTGAGGGCGAGATACTGGTCGCCATCGACAGGTTTGCGATGACAGCCAATAACGTCACCTATGCCGCATCGGGCGACCTCTTCGGATACTGGCAGTTTTATCCCACTGGGGAAGATTCCTGGGGCAAGGTCACGGTGTGGGGTATTGGCGAGGTGGTAGCGAGCCATGTTGAAGGCATTGCCGTCGGCGAACGGCTTTACGGCTTCTTCCCTATGGCGAGCCATGTGTTGATGAAGCCCGGTGAGCTTTCCGAGGGGGGGTTTACCGACGCCATGCCGCATCGCAGCGAGCTTCCCGGTCTCTACAACTATTACGCGCGGACGCAGTCGGAGCCCGCTCAGCTTCAGGCGCTCGAGGATGAGCGCTGCATTTTTTTCCCGCTGTTTATGACCGGTTACGTGATCGCCGATTTGCTTCTGGATAACGCCTGGTTTGCTGTGCAGCAGGTCGTGATCGGCTCGGCATCCTCCAAGACGGGTTTCAGCACCGCAGCATTTATTCGTGCTGCGGGCTTCGGAGGCGCCATCGTTGGTCTCACCAGTGATCAGAACGTCGGCTTCTCCGAGGCGCTCGGTTGCTACGACCGCGTCGTGCCCTATCGCGAGGTTGAAGGTGTCGCGAATGAATTGAGCGCATATATTGATATCGCCGGGGATGTTGAAGTTCGGTCACGCCTGCATCACAGCCTCCAAAAAAATGCTGCCCACACGTTATTGGTGGGGGCGACCCACTGGGATCAATTTGGTCAGTCAGTGGGTGGTGAGCCGCTCCCTGGCAGCGAGCCCCAGGTCTTCTTCGCGCCAGCGCAAATCGAACAGCGGGATGGTGAGTGGGGTCGCGGCGTGATGATGGGCAAGGCTTACGCGGCGAGTATCGAGTTGGTGACCCAGCTGGCCCCAACGCTCCTGATGGAATCCCACAAGGGTGCCGAGGCCTGCGACGCGATCTGGCAGTCGCTGCTGAGCAATCAGGTCTCAGGTCAACGGGGTGTCATGGTGTCGCTGCAGCCAGAGGCCTGAGTGCAGGAATAAAAACAAGCCCTGAACCGCTGATAGGCATAAGGAGTATTTAGCTCCAGAGCATAAGTGGGCGTTCGCTCCCAATAAGAAGAGCCATGACGGTATGAAGAAACTCATTTTTATTCTGCTGGCTGTGGGTCTACCCCTCGGCGTCGCCACGCTGGCCAATCCTGCGGGGCTCACTCTGGGGGGATGGCCTGCGATGACGGCTTTGGCCCTGGGCGCTTTTGGTATCCAGTGGCTTGCCTTTATCCCCGCCCGGCTTCTCCAGACCGAGCGCTTCTATGACCTCACCGGGAGCATCACCTATATCGCTGTCACACTGGCGGCCATCAGCGCAGCCACCGCGCCCTCGGGCGCGCAATGGCTGATTGCGATCATGATCTTTATCTGGGCGGGTCGTCTCGGCAGTTTTTTGTTCCGCCGCATTCACGCGGCAGGTGGCGATCAACGCTTTGATCACATCAAGGTATCGTCGTCGCGCTTTTTTGTGGCCTGGACGCTGCAGGGCGCCTGGGTAGTGATGACCAGCTGTGCCGCCCTGACCGCCATACTGAGCGCCGAGCCGACAGCGGTGGGCGCTATTTATGCCATCGGCGCTGTGATGTGGATGGCTGGCTTTATGATCGAAGTGGTCGCTGATCAGCAAAAGTCACGCTTTAGAGAAGACCCGGCCAACGCCGGTCGATTCATCAACGTTGGGCTGTGGGCCCGCTCCCGCCACCCCAACTACTTTGGCGAAATCCTGCTGTGGGCGGGCATTGCGGTGATGGCGATACCCTATCTATCGGGCACCCAGTGGGTGGTGATGCTCTCGCCGCTGTTTGTTTACGCCTTGCTCACGCGTATCAGCGGTATACCCACGCTGGTGCGTCGCGGCCAGCAGCTCTGGGGGGATGACCCCGACTATCAGGCGTATCTCAACAGCACGCCGTTACTCGTGCCGCGATTGCTGTGAACCGGCGTTACAACGCGGGTCCTTTGATTCGAGGGAGGCGCGATCCGACGAATACAAATCAAAGCTGAGAGCGGCACACTGCCCGCATAGCGCCCAACGCCCAGGTGTTTTCGCGTCACCCGGCGCCGCGATGTGCGAGGCGGGCATCAAGGAGTGCGGTGATCGCCAGCATGACAAACCCGAGTAGTAGGCGCAGGTCGCCGAAATAAATCCGCGGCTCGACGGGGTAAGCGATCGTTTTCTCGAGGCCCGCCAACTTGAAATCGTGCCGCGCGTAAAACTCGGGGTTGCCGATGATGTCGATCAGCGTGCGCCGGCTTCGATACCGCATGATCGCGCCATCCGACCACGTCTCCGCACCTTCGATACCCACTAGATCAAGGCTGTCGGCCACCGACTTGCCCACCACGACGGGGTGACTCGCGCGGGAAAGCAGCGCGGGAATCATGTGCTCCATATACAGGTCGATCAGCGTTTGCCCGTCGGCATCAGGCGGTGCGCCTTCCATCTGGGGTGGGTTTTGCGCCAGATCCACCGCGTTGAACATCAAAAACTGGCCACCCGTGTCATTGCGCAGAAACTCAAGCAGCGCGCCGCGAGCGGAAGGGTCTCCGCCCAGGTCGAAATTTTCGGTCTTGCTGATATACGCCTGTATTTCGGCTTCAGTCAGCGGGCCACCGAAATCGGTGTACCAGCTGACGAACAGTGCATAGAGCACGATAGAGCCGAGCCACAGTTTGCGTCGTGATGTCATACCGGCAGTCTCCATAGTGAGCGACAACATGTCAGGCACCGATGCCCGTTAACAGTGCTTGTCATAGTAACCGTCAGCGGTGCCTGCAAGGTCTGCTCGCAATGCACACTTGTGGCGGCCGTCCGTCAGGTTGCTCGTATTGGCCATCGTCAAATCTGATACACCCTAGCGCCATTTTGCTGTCGCCTTAACCCCGATACGCGCTGCGGCGATGCCCTTTTCGTCAAACAGCGGCGATCTTGTGCGAACGCCCCGGCGCTTACTTATTGGCACTATTTATGCCAATATATAGATCGCTTCAAGACCCCGCAAGGAGTTCCAACGATGTCTCTCGAACCCGTCCAGCTGGTGGGGGGAACCGGCTCGCCCTACACCCAGAAGATGGTGGCCTTGCTGCGTTACCGACGCATCCCCTACGCCATTACCTGGAGCCAGCCCGAGACGCGGTGCGAGGCACTGGGCGTCGAGGCACCCAAACCGACCTTTATGCCCACCTTCTTTTTTGAAGAGGGCGACGAGCTGACCGCGCACTGCGATTCCACCCCGATTATTCGTCGACTGGAGGCAGACCACGCTGACCGGTCGGTATTACCTGAAGATCCTGCACTCGCCTTTATCGATTACCTGATTGAGGATTTCGCCGACGAGTGGTGTACGAAATATATGTTCCACTACCGCTGGCATTTCGAGGCTGACGCCGACAACGCCGGCACCAAATTACCGCTCAGCATGGATGTCTCCATGCCGCAGTCGCAGTTTCAGCAGTTCAAGGACTTCATCTCCCAGCGGCAGATCGATAGACTGTGGGTGGTCGGTTCCAACGAGGAAACAGCGCCCATAATTGATGCCAGCTATCGGCGGTTCCTCGCCGCGATGGAGGCGCATCTCGCTAATCAGCCCTTCATGCTGGGTCGTCGCCCGGGTGCCGGTGACTTCGGCCTGTTTGGTCAGTTGAGTCAGTTGGTGGGCTTTGACCCCACGTCACGAGAGATTGCCCACGCAGTTGCACCGCGCACGGTCGGCTGGGTCGATCGCATGCCGGATGGCAGCGGCCTGATGCCCGAGGACTCGGATTGGTTCGCCATCGAGGATCAGCCTGCGAGTCTCAGAGGATTGTTAGAGGAAATCGGACGGGTCTATACGCCGGCGCAACTTGCGAATGCGCAGGCCGTGATGGCGCAAGAGAAAACCTGGGAATGCGAGATCGATAGCGCGAGGTGGCACCAGCGGACCTTCCCCTATCAGGCCAAGTGTTTGCAATGGACTCGGGATCAATACGGGCAGCTATCGGCGGTTGATCGGGCGCGCGTCGACGCATTAATCGCCGGCACCGGGATTGAGCCAATGTTGGAGGGGGTGAAATGAGCGCCGCGCCGATCAAAAACCGGGTGACCAAGATCACGGGGACCGACTACCCCATTATTCAGGCGCCGATGAGTTGGATCGCCCGCTCTCAGCTGGCCTCTGCAGTCTGCAATGCCGGTGGCATGGGCATTATCGAGACCGGCTCAGGTGAGCTCGACGCGATCCGTGGTGAGGTCCTGAAAATGCGCGAGCTCACCGACAAACCCTTTGGCATAAATGTCGCGCTCGCCTTCGTAAAGGGCAGTAACTTCATCGACTTCGTGGTCGAACAGAACCTGCCTTTTGTCACGACCTCTTCAGGCAGTCCCGCGGTCTGCACCGAGATCTTCCAGCAGGCGGGCATCAAGGTGTTTCATGTGGTGCCCACGCTCGATATGGCGCTCAAGGCGATCGACTGTGGCGTGGATGGCTTGATCGTCGAAGGCGGTGAGGGAGGCGGTTTTAAAAACCCGAGCCCGGTCTCGCTGATGGTCCTCCTGCCGCTCATTCGCTCGCGAACTGATATCCCGATCATTGCCGCGGGCGGTATTTGCGACGGGCCGTCGATGGCGGCGACATTTACGATGGGTGCCGAGGGAGTGCAAATGGGCACCCGCATGCTGAGCAGCGCCGAGTCCCCGGTCCATCAGAATTGGAAGCAGGCCGTAGTGGAGGCGAAGGAGACCGACACGGTGCTCCTGAACCAACAATCCCGGCCGGCATTGCGTGCCTTGCGCACCGAGCGCACCGCCGCGCTGCAGCCGCTGGGGGCCTTCGACTTCCGCGAACAGTTAGCTGGTGTGCAAGAGCTGTATTTTGGGGGCGACATGGAGGCGGCGATTCCGCTGTCCGGTCAGGTCGTGGGCCGCATCGATGCGGTACAGCCCGTTGCGGAAGTGATTCAGAGCACCATGAGCGGTTTTTATGAGTCGCTGGGTCACTTGCAGGACTATGCCAGCTCGTAATGTCTGATCAGAGCACCGCACCGCTCACTTTGCTGGGCTCCAATATCTCCTCCTTCACGGAGAAGATGGAGAACTACCTCCGGCTCAAGCAGATTCCCTATCGGCTGGAGAGCATGCAGTTTTCAGCCGTGCGCATGCTGACGGCACGTGAAATCATCGACTGATCAGGAGCTTGCCATGAACCGGCAAACGCAAAACTTATCCGCACTGCTCTTGGTCTTGAGCATCACGGTTTCAGCGGCCTGCCATGCCGCGGCCGACTTGTCTGGCTACTGGCAGCACGAGAGCGATCCGGTGTGGATTGAGATGCAGCCCGACACCGGTCAGGGGGTCATGGTGCGCAACGACAACCGGCCGGACCGCGTGGGCTTTTTGGTCGTCACCGATCTGGAGACCAGCGATGGCCCCAATGAATGGTCCGCGCAGGTCTTTGCTGCGCGGTTGGGCGAGTACCGAAAAGCGGAGATCACCTTATCGGCTGACGACCGCATGGTTTTCACCGTGAAGGTCGGGTTTGTCCGCCGTTTGTTGGAGTGGCGCCGCGTATCAGAGGTGCCGCCTGCGCCCAAGGACGCGTAAACTCCGCCGAATACAAAAATAAGCCAGAGAGACATTATGAGAACACGTTTAGTGCTTGCCGCGAGCCTGCTGACTATGATCACTGCCTGCACTGAAGAGGTGGGCTTAATCGACGAGGACAACAATTTTGGTGGGCGCGGGGGCAATTCCCTCGAACCGGTGATGGATATTATGGATCGCACGCCGCCACCCGCGAACCCGCTCCGCAATGCCTACTTTGGCGATCTGCATGTGCACACCGAATATTCCTTTGACGCCTATAACTTTGGCACCACCGCCACACCCTACGACGCCTACCGCTTTGCCCAGGGCGAGGCGATCGAGCACCCGGCGGGCTACCAGATTCAGATGGCGACACCGCTCGACTTTTACGCCGTCACCGACCACGCCATGTTCCTCGGTCTTGCACTGGAAGCGGGCGACACTACCACGCCGTTTTCCCAGTACGCCGTGTCACAGCCGCTGCATAACCTGAACGCCGAGGACAACATGGGCGAGCTGAGTCTGGTCACGCGGCTCGGCAACTTTGCTTCATTCATTCCCGACACGCTGGCGGGCATTCTCTCGGGAGAGATCTCGGAAGAAATGGCCATCGGAGTGACCCGACGGGCTTGGGCGGACATCATCAATGCGGCTGAGCAGTACAACGACCCCGGTCACTTCACAACCTTTGTGGCCTACGAGTACACCTCGTCCACCGACGATGTCGGCAACTTGCATCGCAACGTGGTGTTCCGCGGCGCCGACAAATTGCCGGCCGTGCCGTTCTCCCGACTGAACTCCCAGAACCCGGAGGGTCTCTGGGACTGGATGGATACGCTGAGAAATCAGGGTATCGAAAGTCTGGCGATTCCCCACAACTCGAACGGCTCCAACGGCCAGATGTTCAAGCTGGTGGACTGGGCAGGCGACCCCATGGACGATGAATACGCCGATCAGCGTATGCGCAACGAGCCTATTGTGGAGATCACCCAGGTCAAGGGCACGTCGGATACCCATCCGCTGCTATCACCCAATGATGAGTGGGCCGACTTTGAGATCTACAAGTTCCGCGTGGGCACCAGCCTGCACAGCGAAGAGAAGGGCAGTTACGTCCGCGAGGCTTTGCGCAGTGGCTTGGCGCTGGAAGCACAGGGCGTGAAGAACCCCTACCAATTCGGCTTTGTCGCGGCGAGCGACACCCACGTGGCGGGCACCAGTGACGACGAGGAAACCTATTTCTCCAAGGCGGGCCTGCTGGATGGCTTGCCCGAGCGCCGCGGCTCGGTACCAGTGGACACTATGTATGGCCTGATCGCGCGCTTTCTGGCCCCCGACACCTTGACCGAGGTCGACGGGCGTACCTACACCTACGGCGGTGGCTTCGAGAGCTGGAGCGCCTCGGGTGTGACCGGTGTCTGGGCCGAGGAGAACACCCGGGATGCTATCTATGATGCCTTCCGCCGCAAGGAAACCTTCGCCACTTCGGGCCCGCGCATGCGCGTGCGGTTTTTTGCGGGCCACGATTATGCCCCAGACATTCTGGACTCCGAGACCATGATCGAAGAGGCCTACGCGGGCGGTGTGGCGATGGGCGGCGAGCTTGCCAACTCGGGTGAGCCCCCGCGATTTGTGGCCTGGGCCAGTGCAGACCCGCGCGGCACGGCGCTTCAGCGACTGCAGATCATCAAGGGTTGGGAAAAGGATGGTGAAACCTACGAAGAGGTCTACGACGTTGCCTGCTCTGACGGTCTGACCCCTGATCCCGATACCCACCGCTGCGGCGATAACGGTGCCCGGGTCAACATCTCAGACTGCAGTATCACTGAGGGCGTTGGCGCCGCTGAGCTGAAGACGGTATGGCAGGACCCCGACTATGACCCTGACAGCCGCGCGTTTTACTACGTGCGTGCATTGGAAAACCCAACCTGCCGATGGTCGACATGGGATGCGATCCGCGCCGGGGTTGAGCCGCGCCCTGACCTGCACACCACGCTTCAGGAGCGCGTCTGGAGCTCACCGATCTGGGTGCGCTAATAATCAGGCAGTCATTCGGCCCCTGGCATTAGAGGGTGGTGCTAGCACTGCGTCACCCAAGACGTCAGATTTAACAGCGCTCCAGTAGCAGCGCGCTGCCGCTGCCGGCAGCGCCGCTGGCGGCGACGATGCCGCTGCTCAGCTGTTGGCGGTGTAACTCATCAATCAATGTGCCGGTCATGATGGCGCCGGTGGCGCCCATCGGGTGGCCTAGTGCGATCACGCCGCCGTTGACGTTGAGACGTGAGTCGTCGATGCCGAGTACCTGGCGGGTTTTGACCACGGTCGCCGCGAAGGCCTCGTGTATCTCGAATAAATCGATGTCCTGAGTGCGGAGGTTTTGATCAGCCAATAGCGCCTCGGTCACCGTCACGCAGCCGCTCACCACTTCCAGCGGCTCGCCCGATGCTGTGGCGCTCATGACAAGGCGCGCTTTGGGCGCCATACCGAGTGACTTCCCCAGCCCTTCGTCTCCGAGCAAAACCAGCGCCCCGGCGTCACACATTGCGGGTGAGTTGCCCATGGTATGAACGTGCTCGATCGCGCTCAGTTCGGGAAACTTTTGCAATTGCACCTGATCGGCGCCCGCCGCACCGAGCTCCGCAAACGCGGCGGGTAACTTCGCTAGTCGCTCTGCCGTCATGTCAGCGCGGATACACTCGTCCTCACTGATCATCCCTTCGGGTGTCTCGACGGGGATGATCGACTGAAACCGCCCCTCCTGCTGCGCCAGGGCGGCGCGCTGCTGGCTCTGCAGCGCAACGGCGTCGCAATCTTCCCGGTTGGCGCCAATACGCGTGGCGATCAGATCGGCACCGCTACCCATCAACAACATTTGATGCTGGACCGCATAAGCGGGATCACTGAAGACCCGTGCTTCGTCAGACAGCATCGGCACGCGGGACATCATTTCGACACCACCGGCGACGACTGCCTCGGTGTAACCGGCCGCAACCTTGAGCCCCGCCAGCGCGATGGCATCGACGCTGGATGAGCAAAAGCGATGCACCGTCAGCCCGGATACAGACTCCGGCCAGCCGGCAAAAAGCGCAGAGGTTTTGGCGATATTGCCGGCTTGCTCGCCATGTTGGGTGACGCAGCCCAGAATCACCTCCGTCACGCGCGCAGGGTCTAGCTGGTTGCGCTGCGCCAGTGCCTGATACAGCGGCTTCAGTAACTCAGGTGGCGTTAAAGGGTGCAGTCCGCCATTGGCTTTGGCCCGGGTCCGCGCGCTGCGTATGGCATCGTAGATAAAAACATCCTTCACGAACCAACGCCTACGACAAAGCTGGCGCAGGTCGTCGTACTGCCGCCCACATTGAAGGTGATCATGTTTTCGGCATTGGCGATCTGATAATCCCCCGCCTGACCGGTGACCTGTCGCGCGCAATCGAGCACCATGCGGACGCCCGTCGCGCCAACCGGATGTCCCAGCCCAATCAGTCCCCCACTGGGGTTGATCGGAAAGTCACCGTCTCGTGTGATGCGGCCTTCTTCCACCGCCTTCCAGCTTTCGCCTGGGGCGGTCAGGCCACAGTGATCAATCGCCATATATTCGGTGATCGTGAAGCAATCATGGGTCTCAAGACCGTCGAGGTCAGTGATGTCTGTCATCCCCGCTCTCGCTCGCGCGTCGGCCAGTGCCTGCGCCGCATGCGGAAATATCAGGTCGTGATCTTTCGAGGCAGCCAGTTTCGTTTCCAACAAAATGGGTGCGGAGCGGTGCCCCCAGCCTTTGATGCGCGGCATATCGGCGAGCTGTAGGCCACGATCCTGACTGTGTGCCCGGGCGAAGCGCTCACTGGCCAGAATCACGCAGGCCGCTCCGTCGGTGATCTGCCCACAGTCGAGTTTGCGCACCCGGCCTTCGATAGAGGGGTTGAGAGCGGGGTCGTTGCCAAAGCTTCCCTCGGCAAAGGCCCAGTCTCGTGTCTGTGCCCGCGGGTTCTTCTTAGCGTTGCCAAAATTAATCTCGGCAATGCGAGTCAGCGGTTGGTCGTCAATGCCGTAGCGGTGGTCATACTCTTGTGTAATGCGATCAAACAGAAAAGGCCATGGGAACTCACAGCTCGTCGCTTCATGTCCCTGCCAGGCGGCGGCCCCCAGATATTCGGCCCCGGTTCTGCCATCGACATTGCGCATCAGCTCCAGACCGACCACGCAGGCAACATCATAGTGGCCGGCTTCAATGTCGCGCATGGCCGCCAGCAGGGCCATTGACCCCGAGGCGCAGGCGGCTTCGTGCCGAGCGGTCGGCAAATTGCCGAGCTCCGGGTACACCTGGCCAAAGAACCCCCCGATCAGGCCTTGACGCGTAAACAGGTCGCCCACGAAGTTACCCACGTGGCCCACCTCAATCTGAGCCGGTTCGATTGCCGCTTGCTGAACCGCGTCTTGTAGAGCTGCGGCAAACAGGTCGTAGATCTCTAGATCTTCCCGCGCCCAGTTACGCGCAAAGTCAGTTTGGCTGCCGCCGAGGATATAAATAGGCGCATGCATGGTGATTCTCCCTGTACTGACGCTGATCCTAGGCGGCGCGCCGTGGGGTGGCAAGCGCTACCGGCCGGCCAGGTGCGCATTGCGGCCAGCCATTTTTCCTTGCTAGGCTGTTGCCCCGATAGCCGCGCAAGCGAATGGGCGGAGACAACGATGAACCAAGCACTGCACCTTCCAGCTTATCCGGTCACTGATGACTGTATTGGCGGCGTCGCAGCATTTGAGCATACCCAGCCATGGATTTATGGGCTCGATAACCCCTACCTGCATGGCGTTTATGCCCCGACTACGCTTGAGCTCAGCGAGTCTGGCCTGCGGGTGGAGGGTGAGCTGCCCAAAGACCTGTTGGGAACTTATTTTCGCAATGGTCCCAACCCGATCCACCAGCCGGAAAACCGCTACCACCCCTTCGACGGTGACGGCATGGTGCACGCCGTGTCGTTTTGCGAGGGCGAGGCTTCTTACCGCAATCGCTACGTGGAAACCGTGGGCCTCGCCGAGGAGCTTCAGGTAGGCCGCTCCACATCGAACGGTGTGATGGGCCCTTTTGATTTTGATGCCTCACCCTTTGGCATCAAAGACACCTCCAATACGGACCTGTTTTACTACGCAGGTGGCCTGATGACCCTGTGGTATAACGCCGGTCACCCCTACCGCTTGAATCCCCAGACGCTGGAAACCGAGGGCTACTTCGAGCTCGAAGGACGCAGCCACCGACGCCTGTCGGCGCACTCCAAGGTCGATTGGACGACCGGAGAGCTGCTATTTTTTGATTACGGGGATGAGCCTCCCTACATGACTTGTGGTGTGGCTGATCCCTCCGGGAAGCTTCTGCATGAGGCCGAAATTGATTTACCCGGCCCGCGCTTACCCCATGACATTGGCTTCACGCCCAACTACACCATTCTTCACGATCTGCCGTTCTTTCATGACCCGAAGGTGCTCGAGCGCCATCATTTGCGGGTGCTGACTTTTCATCTTGATATGCCAACCCGATTTGGATTGATTCCCCGGTATGGCCGGGGGGACGAGATCCGCTGGTTCGAGTGCGAGCCCTGTTACATCCTCCATGTAAGCAACTGCTGGGAGGAGGGTGACTGGGTGGTGATGGACGGTTGCCGATCTGTGAACCCCATGCCTTCGGCCGCCAACGGGGAGGGCGAGCTCTCGCACATGCTGGCCTATATGCGCCTCGAGGCAAATAACTACCGTTGGCGCTTTAATTTGCGCACGGGAGAAGTGCGTGAGGGCGACATCGACGACCTCAACACCGAGTTCAACAAGACCAACCCGCTCTATGCCGGCGTGAAAAGCCGTTATGCGTATCACCAGCGTATTCCGCTGCTGGAGGAGGGTGGGCATACCCTTCGCTTTACTGGACTGGTGAAGTACGACAATGAAACTGGCTGTCGGCAGCAGTGGGATTACGGTGAGGGTGTGTTCGGCAGCGAGGCGGTTTATGCGCCCAAGACTGGCGCGACGCGGGATGATGCTGAGGACGATGGCTATGTGGTGACATTAGTCACCGACAGCACTGACTGGTCATCCCGTTGTTTGGTGTTCGACGCAACCGATGTCGCGGCGGGTCCCATGGCTCGCGTGACCCTGCCGCAGCGGGTGCCGTTTGGTTTTCACGCCAGCTGGGCGCCGGGCATCTGATCTGCCGCGTCGCTGAAGCTCAGATCCTGAAGAGCACTCAGATTTTTAAAAGCATCAACGCGGCCACCAGCACCATCAAACCTGCCGCGACCTTGTTCAAGTTAGCGAGGTGCCGCTCGGTGGTGAGGAATCGCCTGAGACCGCTCCCGCCCGTGGCATAGAGCGTCATTGACAGAAATTCCGAGGGCAGCATCACGCCCAGAAACACGACGAGCTGCTCAGGCGTTGAGTACTCCACGGACATAAAGCCCGGCAGCAGCGCGATCATGAACCCCCAACCTTTGGGGTTCATTACCGCCGTCACGTATCCCAGGATGAGCAACGCGCCGGGCGATAGATCCGGTTGGTTTTCGCCGCCCGCGAAGCGAGCGGGTTGCGTCCACAGCCGGTAAGCAATCCACAGCAGGTAGCTGCCGCCCACCAACGCCAGCAGGGCGAAATACATCTCCGATAGCGACTGAATCCAGGCGAGCAGAATCACGCAGGTCGAAACCACCGTTGCGACGCCCGCTAATTCACCCCACATCATCCACAGCGTGCGCCGGTAGCCCTGTGAAAGACCCAGCGTGAAGGCTAGGGTCATACACATGCCGGGGGTGAGCGAGATGGCGGCGATCGTGGGGATAAACACCCACAGTAGTTCTGGGTTCACGTCGATCCGAATATGTGGCTATGCCGAGAGCATTGAATCAGAGAGCCGGCGATATCCAGCGAACATCGGTTCGACCACTTCGAGGCCACTGCTCTCCAAGACGCGAGCCAGCGGATACATGCAGGTGCACCCCAGTACGATCGCATCGTGGGGGTGACGGGTGGATAGCGCCGTAATCGACTGGACTACGCTTTCAATCGTCGTGACACCACAGGACTGAAACGTTTTCATCGCCTCTGCAGGCCCGCTCTCCGACGCCAGAATACTATCGCTGGAGAGATGCAGGATTTCGCTGCAGAAATCAGAAAGCCCCGATTCGTTCAGCATCATGTCGTAAATAAAGCGCATTCCGGGTGGCCATAGGGTGAGAATACTGAACCGCTCGGCGTGCCTTAGCGCCTGCCGCAGAGCGCCGGCGCCCGCTCCACTGACCGGTATATCGAGCGCAGTCTGCAATTTGGTAACGCCATAGTCCCCGACCGTGTTGATGTATAGCGCTTCGGCACCGTCGGCGGCTGCCGCCATGCCGGCATCGAAATAGGCCTGCTCACAGATCAGTCGCTCTTGTGTTGATCTTGGAAACACCGCGTTGGGGACCGCCAAAAGTCGGCAGGAGATCGCTGCATCGCGAAGAGGCTCCGGCAGCGTGGCGTCGGGTGTTACCACCGTTGCATATCCTGAACCCAGCACAGATATGGTCATGCGTTTGGTACTCACAGTGTGTTGATCACCATCCTCCCTTTATTACAGCTTAATCGCTATTCGGGAAGTTAGCCCACTGTTGTGTGATGAGTGTTCAGTGCCCAGCGTTACGCCATGATAAGGATGCCCAACAGCGCCAGCAGTTGCAGCATGTTGATGGCAACTGACAGCCGGTGAAGCCGAGCGAACTGTTTACCGGCGCTGACATCGCCCGAGAGCTCCCTGTCTCTGAGTGCATTGATGTGCGGCACCAGCCATTGCCGTATCCACAGCGTCGATACCGTAACTAGTAGGCAAACGCCGGAAGCCAGCGGCTGAGTGCCCACCCACAGCAAACCAGCTGTCATGGAGCCGATGATCAGGCTGAGGTAGTAACGCGGGAAGAGCTTCCGCAAAAAAAGACCCGCTTGCTCAGCAGGCAGGGCCTGAAACACGGTGGGCGCCACGCCCACGGCAAAGAAGAGCATGGCGCCTAAAGTGGCGGCGACGACGTAGAGTGCGAGGGTTTCCATAGTGAGCCTACTTTGAGCGCTGTTTGTATTGGGTGGCGCAGTAGCCGCGCGAAACCGACGGGTCCCGACGCGCACCGTGTTTGGTGACGCGGCCCGAAACACGCTGGCGCCAGTTTTTGAACGCCTTCGGCTTCAGCGACCGGCGCATCAGCCGAATCACGTCTCCTTCGGGTAGCCCGTAGAGACGCTCGATGGCCTCGAAGGGCGTGCGATCCTCCCAGGCCATCTCGATAACCCGCGAGTGATCGGCGGCGCTGAGGCCAATCTTGATGTCGGTCTTAACGTCATCGAGTGCGGGCTCGGGTGCGGCAATGGCGGGCGGAGAGGGTGTCAGATCAGTCATGTTGAGCCTGAATGGTGATAGTGATCACACAGGGGGAATACGCCTTAAGGGAACTCCCTTGCTGAGACGAGCACTCTAGCGAAAGCGCAGGGGGATTACCGGCTCGGCCAGCCGACATTGACCCTAGAGAGCACCCCCCCTAGGGTGGGCAGATGGAAGACGGGTGCGAGTGATGCGGGTACTGCTGGCAGGCGCAACAGGCTACATCGGACAGGCAGTGCTGCGCGAGTTAGTGGCTCAAGGTCACGAGGTGGTGGCGTTGGTGCGGCCCGGTCGGTGGTTGTCTCTGGCGCTTTCTGATGAGAAGCCCAATCAAACGCCTAATGAATTGCCTGACGCAGTCACCGTCGTGGAGGCGGACATCACGGCTGATGAGGACTGGGCGGCATCGCTGCCAAACACTGACGCGGTGGTTTCCTGTCTCGCAAGCCGCAGTGGTGCGCCTGCTGATGCCAGGCTTGTTGAGTACGAAGCGAATCGCCGGCTACTCGCGTATGCGGAGCGGGCGGCGGTGCAGCATTTTGTGCTGTTATCAGCGATCTGTGTGCAGATGCCGCGCCTCGCGTTTCAGCGCGAAAAGCTGAAGTTCGAGGCGTTGCTGGATGAATCCTCAGTACCCGCAACGATCATCCGCGCCACCGCGTTTTTTCGCTCACTGGTGGGGCAGGTCGAGCGGGTCCGTGCGGGCAAACCCTTCCTGTTGTTCAGCAGCGGCAACACCACCGCCTGCAAACCCATCTCCGATCGCGATCTGGCGAGGTTTATGGTGTCGAAGCTGGCGTCGCCACCATCGCGCACCGCGGTGCTCCCCATTGGTGGCCCAGGCCCGGCGCTCACCCCACAGGATCAGGGGCGGTTGTTGTGCGAGACACTGGGCCAGCCGTTTCGTACCACTTCACTGCCGCCCGAGATGTTCGATTGGATCCGCTGGCTGATCAGCCCACTGGGACTGGTGTCTCGACGCATGCGGGACCGCATGGAGTTTCTCCGCATTGCCAAGTTTTATGCCACCGAGTCGATGCTGTGCTGGGACGCGACCGCCGAGCGCTATGACGCGGAGGCCACGCCCGAGTTTGGTGACGACACGCTGCAGGCGTTTTACGCCGGCGTGGCATCGGGTGAGATCGAGATGCCCGAGCGAGGTGAGCACAGCCTGTTCTGAGCGTGAGGTCCGCTTAGGTCCGCAACAACATCACCGTTGCCACGTGCGACGCGCTGATTGCCACTGTATGAATCGGTGCCGCATGCCAGGCTTGGGCCGCGCCGCGGGTTGGGGCAATCGCCAATGAGTGCGGGCCGGCGCGCGTGATCTCCACGTCCTGAAAGCCCACCCATTCCCGCGTGAGCGGGTACTGGCACTTATAGAAGCTTTCTTTGGCGCTGAAGAACAGTGTGGCCTCAAGCGCGACGATCTCCGTTGCAAGCGACCTGAAGTAATTCGCCTCTCTCTCGGTGAACAGGGTTGGCCAAAGCTTGTGCTCCACCCGGCCGATGGTTTCGACGTCGACACCGACCGACTGGACGGCGCTGCGCTTGCCAACAGCGGCGACACAGAGCGTATCGCAGTGCGACAGGCTGCCCGTGCGGTCGCTTGGCCATACCGGCGCACGGTCCTCAGCGCGGCGCAGGGGTGCGGGCGGTAAGCCGAGTTGATCAGACAGCGCGCGCGCTAGCTCTCGCCCGGCGGCAAACTCCTTCTGTCGATTAGGGGCGGCGCTGGCAATGTCTTCCCACTCGTCAGGGTGCGTATCACCCGATAGCGCCTCAAGCGGCGCCCAGGCGATCGCGAGATCAGGGCCCGTCAGGTCAGTGAGCAGAGGGTGAATGGTCATGCTGCGATGGTAGCACCGCGAGGCTCAGGCACTGAGGCGCCTGATCACCGCGGTGTGGCAGCCCTGTCGCGAAGGTGCGTTCTAGACGCGTCGCTTAAATCGGCCGGATCAGTGTTCGGGATTGTCGCTGGAGTTGATTGAGGGCGAACGCTGCGATGCCCAACTCAAAATCGCCAATGCCACCGCCAGTAACAGTACGGCGCCTGCCTCAAACAATAGCTTGCTGGGTTCGGCCTCTTTGCCCTGCAGAATAATCAGCCGCGTAATGCCGGTAATCGCGATCAGCACGGGGAGCGTGACCGGAACGCTGTGGGTGGCGTAATAGGCATAGGCCATGCCGATCACCTCGAGATAGATAAACAGCAACAGCAGGTCGGCTAGTCTGACGCGGCCCGCGTCAAAAAATGACGTGAGCTCCAGTGCCACTGCCAGCATGGTCAGCAGGCTGATGATGACCAGCAGGAGGCGCTCGGCCGCGCTGAAAAAGCCCAGCACGCCGCGATCGAGCTTCTCGGTGGCTTCGGGGTAGTCATTACCCAGCTGATGTTTGGCCATGGTCACAGTCCGCCTTGATATTGCGTGCTATTGGCGGTGTATACGCTCCTCCAAGGAAAACCGTTCACGCACTTTGATTTGCAGTGAATCGGTCCAAAGAGTTGGGGCGTGAGGCGGGCGTTTCAGCCTGATATACCGAGCCGCGCTCCAGCCTAATCAAGCGGCGGAATGACCTTCTCGGCTGGTACCCATGGGATGTCCACGACTTCGGCCTCCCGCCAGCCATCGCCCGCATCCAGCGACAGCGTTGTACCCGTTGCAGCAAAAGCGGTTGGCACGTTGATGAGTGCGATGTTGTGCTCCAGCCGCGGTGACCAGCAGTAGCGCGTCACGTGGCCGACCACCTCATCGCCGAATTTCACATCCATGAAATGCTGATTTGGCGTCACCGGGTCGCCGCCAAAGTTGGCGCCTACCAAGCGGCGTTCCGGGCCTGTCTTAGCAATGGCCTGAAGCGCCGCCTTGCCGACATAGTCATGGGGTTTGTCGATATCCAGCAGTCGATCCATACCGATCGTAAAGGGGCTGTCATTCAGGGTGATGTCGCTGCAGTAGGAGAGCAGCGCGCCTTCCATACTGCGTGCCAGCGATGGGCAGGCGGCTTGGATATTAAACTCAGCACCCGCTGCCATACACAGGTCCCACAGTGCGGTGCCTTTACTGCCGTCCTTCAGAATGATCTCGTAGCCCAGCTCGCCGCTCCAACCTGTGCGGCTAAGCACGACCGGGATGCCCTCTAGCGAGGTGTGACAGAAATGGTAGTAGCCGAGCTCAGTGGCCAGATCGCCAAAGAGCTTTTGTGCCACCCGCGGTGCCAGCGGGCCCTGCAGTTGGAGCGGCGACGCATCGGGTTCGCGGACGGTGACATCCAGACCACTTTGTGCGGCGACACCTTTAGCCCATAGCAAGACGTCGCCATCACCGGGTGACAGCCAAAAGTGATTCTCGGCGTGTCGGTACATGACGGCGTCGTTAACGATGCCGCCGTTCTCATCGACAAAGACCACGTACCGGGCCCGGTTGATCGGACACTTGTCGATGTCTCGGGGGGTCAAAAGTTGGGTCAGTGCCAGAGCATCGGGTCCGATGATTTCCACCTGCCGTTCCGCGGCGACATCCCATAGCGAGACGCCCTCGACGATCGCCCAGTACTCGGCTGTGGTATCACCGTAGCTGGTAGGCATGAACATATGGTTATAGATGGTAAAGGCCTGAGCGCCTGCCTCGATGGTGGCGTCATAAAAGGGGGATTTCCGGACTCGGGGCCCGATGGTGATCGCAGGTGATGACATGGTGTCACTCCGGAGGCGGCGCGATGGATCTTATGGTGGTCCAGATTATGGCGCCGAATGCCGCGCCACGGAATCTTTTTGTCACGATTGTAATCAGCTTTGGCGTGCGCCACCGTTGATTGCCAAATAGGGTAGTAAACCGCTCCCCGCGGCTTGTGCCCTGACTCCGGCAGGGCTCAGCAGATCAACAGATAGATGATAGAGCCCGCGGCTTTGGAAGCTGCAGGCTGGCGCCGACCGCTGATCAGGCGGCGGCTTTGGGGAACTCTGTCTCTGCAAATTCTAGCGGTGCGTCGAGTTCGCTATCGGTTGGAGCAACCGGCTCGTACTCCACCTCCTCGTCAGAGCGAGGGTCTTGGTCAAAAGCGGCCGGTGCCATGGCGGACGTCGCTGGTATGAACGCGCCTTGCTCTTCGATGGTGACGGCGGTGCGACCGGGTGGCTGAAGAATGATGAATACACCGGTCACAAGGCTTGCGATACCAATAAAGGCAAATAGCGCACCGTCACCCATGCTGCGCATTGCCCAGCCGATGACCAGTGCGCTGCTGGCAGATCCCAGCGCATTCAGCAGCAGCACCGAAGAGCCGATGGTCACAAATTCCTCGCTCTTGGAGTTATCGGCGGCCTTGGCGAGGGACACCGCGTAGAGTGAGTTGGCGAAGGCACCGAATGCGAAGGCACCGAGTAGCAGCGCATCGCGGGTGTCGGCCATGAGTAAGCCAAAGGCAGATAAACCGCTGGCGGCACAGAGTGCCGCCAGCACGTAGCGCCGGTCGATACGGTCTGACGCCATGCCAATCGGATACTGGGCCAAGGCCCCGCCGATGATATTGGCGGCGATAAACATTGGGACAAAGCTTGGGTCGTTGGTCTGCGCCAGCGCATAAATCGCCCCCAGTCCCCAAAAGGCACCCATTACCACGCCCGACCCCAGCGCGCCGGCAAAGGCGGTGTGGGAGCGTCGGTACAGCTTGAAAAAGTTAAACCGGGTGGCCGGCACTGGCGCCGGTGCCAGAGAGCGAGTGAGGCTCACGGGCACGATTGCAAGACCCACCAGGAGTGACACCAATATGAAGGGGTAAAGCGGGTTGGCGTCGGTGAGACCTAACAGGTACTGGCCCACCGCCATCGAGACGAGGACGATCGCAGTGTATACCGACAGCACCCGGCCGTGGCGACTGCTGTCACTCTGCTCAGCGAGCCAGCTTTCGATCACGGTGTAGGAGCCGCACATGACGGCGCCCAGCACAAAGCGGACCAAGACCCAGAAGATGCCCTCGTCAACGAGACTGAGGAATAGGAAGCTCGACAGGAAGATGGCCAGCAACGCCGTGAAGCTGCGAATGTGCCCCACCCGAGCGATGATGGGTGGAATCATCAGTGCACCGGTCAGGAAGCCTGCGAAATAGGCGGAACCACTCAGCCCGATCAGCGTCTGCGATAGACCCAGCTCACTCGCGCGCAGCGGCAAAAACGTCATGTGTAGCCCATGACCAGCCAACAGAAAGGCAGTCGTGAACAGCAGTGACGATACGGGCCTAAAGGTGCTCATGGTGCGCGCTCAGCTACTAACAGATGTTGCGAAAAGAGGCGCGCATTTTGCTCTTAAATTTGTCGCCCGCAAGTGACAAATTAGTGAATTTTTGGCGACAGCAGAGCGCCGTTAGCGGCGTCTCATTTTTGTCTAGAAAACGGCCTTGAAAAGGGAGCGCAGGGTGGGCTGATCAGACGGCCAAATCGCCCCAGGCGAGCGGCTCGTGCCCCCGGCTCTGCAGCAAGGTGCTGAGCGCTTTGATGTGGTCCGGACCGACCTCGCAGCAGCCGCCAATGACGCTGGCGCCGGCGTCCAGCCATTCGGCCGCGAACTTCGCATACTGCTCTGGATCAAGGTCATGTCTGGCTTCCAACACATCGACCACACCGCCCGGTTCCAGTGCGTCGATGGCCGAAAAGCCATTCGCGTAAGCGCCAAACGCAAAGCGCGATGCTTTCAAGATGGGAATCGCTTGAGAGACGGCCTCCGGCTTGGAGCAATTAATCACCACCGCCAGCGGCTCGAAGCCGTCGATGGCTTCCAGCGCATCGGAAAGTGACTCTCCGGAGCGCAAAAGCTGGCCGTCGTCGTCAGCAACGGTGAGCCCAAGCATAATCCGGACACCCGATTGATCGGCTGCGGTCAGCACCGCGGTCGCCTCGGCAATGGAGGGGATGGTCTCGGCAAGAAAGCCGTCCACGGTCTCAGCCTGTAGCTCAATCAGCTCCTGATACTCCTCAATGGCCTGCTCGAGGGGGAGCTGGGTATCGGGGCGATAGCTGGCGACCAACGGGGGCAGTGAGGTGACTAAGGCGGTGTCTGACCGACCGCTAGCTTCCGCGCCCTGTCGCGCGAGATCTCGCGCATCGTTTAACAAGCTGGCGATTGGCGGCAGGCCCGTGCCCCGTGCCAGCCGGGTGTGCGTAATCGCATAGGTATTGAGGCAAGCGACGCCTGCACCCGCTTCGCAGAAATCCCGGTGCACCTCGGCGACCAGTTCGGGTTGCTCCAGCATGACCTGCAGCGACCAGTGATGATGCGCGGGTGAAGGGCTGCGTCGAATCAGCTCTTGTCCCATGCCGCCGTCCAGCAATAAAACACCGTGAGTCATATGTCATCCTCGTCTTGATCTGGTCGTTGCTCGTGTCTGGGCGCGAGTATAGGTCTCGGCCTCCGTGAGGTATACGGCACCTTCGTTGAGCAGGTCAGTCTTAGAACAGTTTTTTCCGATCGTTAAGGTATGAGTGTCTCCCCGCGGGATGGAGAGTTTTCCCGAAAGGCAGCCCATCGTTGCTGCCTCCTGGTCAGTTTCTCAGGTCGTGTTGCTGCTACTTCTGATCGAAAACAATAGCGCGTAAAACACCGGTACGGCGAGGAGTGCCAGCACCGAGCCAAAGGCCAGCCCGCCCATGATCGACACCGCCATCTCGCGAAAAAAGTCATCTCTCAGGAGCGGCGCCATGCCGACAATGGTGGTGCCTGCCGCCAACAGCACCGGGCGCAGGCGGCTCACACAGGCTGATACCAAGGCGTGTTGGGTGAGGCCATCATCAACAGAGCGCAGATTGATCTCTTCTACCATGATCACGCAGTTCTTGATCAAGATGCCCACCAGACTCAGCAGACCAAGCAATGCGGGGAAGGTAAAAGACAGGTCAGTCACAAAGAGCCCGACGAACACGCCCACCATAATGAGTGGCACGGTCATCCAGGTGACCAGCATTTGCCGCACGCTGCCAAACAGCATCAAGGTCGCAACGATCATCACCAGCAGTGCGATCGGAAAGCGCGAGATGACCATGTCGTTGGCCAATTTCATCGACTCGTACTCGCCGCCCCATTCAAGTCCATAACCTGGCGGTAGCGGGATAGATTCAATGTCGCCACGGATAGCATTGAACGCGCTGGTAGCGGTTTCACCCGGGGGCGCATTCGCCTGGACAGTAATGGCACGGGCCCGGTTGCGCCGCATCAGGAAGCTGTCCTCCGCGCGAAGTGCGGCGGCTGACACCACCTGACGTGCTGATACAAACGACTGAGTGCTCTCGCTCCAGAGATCACGTTCAAGGAGCTCTGTCGCGGTTTCTGCCAGCGGCATAATGCGCGCCACGATGGGAACGGGTTTATCACCATCACGCAGCACACCGACAGGAGTGCCGACGGTGCTCGACTCCACAGCCCGCGAGACGTCGGGTAACTGAATGCCAGCGCGTCGTGCTCGGGCGTGATCTGGCATCACGGCCAGTGACAGCCGTTGCTCCCGCCAATCGATCTTGCGATCAATCAGCCGGTGCTCAATGAAGTGCTGCATGGTCTGCTCTGCGAGCCCGCGCAGCTCGGTGCGGTCACTCCCATAAAAGCGCGCCTCGATTTTGCTCGCGGTGCTGCTGGTGAACTCGAGCCGTCGCACCATGTGATGGATTTCAGGGAATTCGGCCGCAATCAGTTCACCGGTTTGCGCCATCAGCCCCGTCACCGCCTCGACGTCATCGACATTGACCACCAGCTGCGCATAGGCGGGGTCGGGGCGCTCGGGCAGTAGAATCATGGTGAAACGAACGGGGCCTCGGCCTGCCCAAGTTGAGACCTCGGTCACGCCTTTAAGGCTGAGTAGCCGCTTGCGCACGCGATCGGCCATGCGATCGCTGGCGTGAATATCCGTGCCCTGGGTTTGATAGAGATCCACAAAGAAGAGCGGCGTGCTGGTTGCCGGGAAAAACCCCTGCTTCAGCTGCGTGAAGCCCATGATGCTCGACAACATGACGCCCAGCAGGGCAAGCGTGGTCCAGCCGCGTCGGGCAATACCCCATGCCATGAGTTTGCGATATCCCGCGAAAATCGGCCCGGCGTAAAGGCGGCTCTCGGGCACAGCCTCCGGCACAGAGGTGAGCAGCGCCAGCCCGATGGAAGGCACCAACGTAATCGCCAGGACCCAACTCAAGAGCAGCGATATGCCGCACACCGTGAACAACGACCCCAGAAACTGACCCGTTGAGTCGTTCGACAGGCCAATCGGGGCAAAGGCGGCGATCCCGATGACCGTGGCGGCAAGTAGGGGGAAGCGTGTGGTCGCCACCCCCGCGATGGCCGACTCGCGGGGGCTGAGACCCTGTTTGATGCGGGTGATCATGCCCTCGGTCACCACAATAGCGTTGTCGACCAGCATGCCCATTGCGATCATCATCGCGCCCAGCGAAATCCGCTGCAGTTCGATCCCCGCGGCGGCCATCACGCCGATGGTGCCGGTCACTGTCAGTAATAGCACCGCGCCCACCATCACGCCGGCGCGCCAGCCCATAAACAAGCACAGCGCGGCGATGACCGTGGTGATAGAGGCGGTGAGGTTCAGCAGAAATTGACCGATCGACCGGTCAACCAGGCGATGCTGTTCAAAAAGCGGAATCATCTCGATGCCTACGGGCAAGAGTTGCTGCAGTTCGAGGAGTCGCGCTTCTACGACTTTGCCCACCCGGACCACATTCTGGGTTTCGCTGATGGCGATCCCGAGGGCGAAAATGCGCTGGCCTTCGTGCCGCACGATCAGTGAGGGCAGATTGGTCTCCTCGCGGGACACGCCGGCCACGTCGCCGAGGCGAATCATCGACGTCTCCCCGGGCAGGGCAATCAGCAGCTCTTCCAGCACCGCCTCACTCCGCTCCAGCGGAATATCGATGCGCATGCGCTGATCACCCGACTCCATCATGGAGGCAGGGAAGAGCCCCGAGGCGCTGTTGATGGCCTCGACGATGCGATAAAAGGGCACGCCCAGCTGGCGGAGCTGCGCGTAATCGAAATCGATCTGGACCTGTTCCTCCGGCACACCCTCGACCCGCACCTTGGCGACGTGCTCGACCCGCTTGATTTCGGTTTCTAATAGGCGGGCGGCGTCGCGGATGGTGGCGATGTCATAGCCGTCGGGGACGGTGAATCCGTACAACAAGCCATAGACGTCGCTGAAATCATCCTCGACCCAGGGTGGGTGGGCGCCCGCTGGTAACTGCATGGCCGCCTCGGCGACCCGGCGGCGTAGCTCATCCCAGATCTGGCCCGTATCGCTGGCTGACACCGAGTGATTGAGCTCAATCTCGATCTCTGAGCGCCCGGGCAGTGATCTCGACACAATATTTTCAATCCAGGGCAGCTCCTGAATCGAGCGCTCCAGCACCTCGGTGACTTCCTGTTCCACATCGAGTGTCGAGGCGCCCGGGTACTCGGTGAACACATAGGCAATCTTGATCGGGTAGGGCGGATCCTCGAGCTGCGCAATGCGCTGCCCGCCGGCCAACCCACCGATCAGGCAGGTGAGCACGATGACCCACACATACAGCGGGTTCGCGAGCGCAAATTCAGTGAGCGATGACCGTGACATCAATTAGCTGTCCCCGAGGGGCCGCACCTGCATACCCTCGTAAAGCCAGGCGCCCCCCACGGCGACCACCTGTTCGCCGAGTTCAAGCCCGGAGAGCACTGGCACGCGCTTCCGGCTGGGCAGGCCCACTTCGATGGGTCGCTTGGCCACAACTGATGAGTCGCGCTCAACCGTCCAGACGAAGAAGTTGCCTGACGCGTCACTCTGCACTGCACTGAGGGGCAGTTGGATGACGGAGTCATCGGGTGTGGCCATAGACAACAAGACGGTGGCGGTCATGCCGGGTAACACAGGCCAGGGTGGGGTGTCGATCAGTGAAAACCGTACGTCGTAAGTTTGGGTGTCTCTGCTCGCCTCGGCCTCGTAATCGAGCCACTGCGCTTCGAATAGGCGATCGGGGTCGGCGGTGAAGCGCACGGCAGCACTTTGCAGGGTTGACGGATTCAGTCGCGCCATCAGTTGCTCGGGCACGCCGATCACGACCTCGATGCGCTCAACCGGCGCCAGGCGAATCACGGGAGTGAGTCTCACGATGGGAGAGTAATTCTCGGCCAGACGTTTGGTCAGCAGTCCCGCAAACGGTGCGCGCAGTACCGTGTCATCGAGATCTTTTTGCGCCGTCTCTACCGCAAGGCCCGTCAGTTTGGCGCGTGCCACGGCCTCATCGAGCTCCGCCTGAGACACGGTGCCAGAGGCTTTCAGTGACTCGACGCGCGATAGGGTTTTTTCGGCCAGCTCGTGATCAGCTCGGGCGCTTTTTAGGGCAAGCTCGAATCGCTCCGGATCCAGCTGCGCAATCACATCGCCAGCCTGCACCAGCGCCCCCTCTGGTAGAGGCAACTGCTGCAGCGTGCCGTCGATTTCAAAGCCCAGTTCCACTGTATGTGCCGGTGCCACCTTGCCGACAAACTGGCTGGGTGCCGAGTGGTCTCCAGTCCCAACAGTGATCAAGCGAGCGGGCCGCGCCGCAGGGGATGTCTCGACATTGGAGTCGGCCCCACAACCAGGCAGTCCGGCTATGACCCAGAGCGTGACGAATACACTTCTCAGCATGGCGCCAGCTCCTCTGTCAGCCCCTTGAGGTGTCGGCGGATCTCGTTGCGCTCAGCGGTGCTGAGTGACAACAGCCCCAGCAGCTCCAGAAACTGGAGCCCCTGTGAGGCCAGAAAAATGGTCCGTGCCGACGTCGCCGTGGTTTTAGTGAGGCCTAATTGGGCGAACACGGCCTCGACGTGTTGCTGGGCAGGGGCGATCAGCTCGGGGTTCTCGGCCGAGGCCGCGATCAGCCCCTGCGCCATGATCCGCTCGTCCCGGGGGAGGTCGAAGTCGGCATCAATCAGACTATTGAGCAGCGCGGCGTCACTCATACTCTCTGCCGAGCTCAGGTCATCAACTAACCCCGCGCGATTCTCCAGCAGATGGTTTAGTAGCCCCTGTAGCAGCGCATCCTTGGACGGGTAGTGATACAAGAGCCCGCCCTTCGATAGGTCGGCCTCGGCCGCCACTTTCTCCAGCGTGAGATGGCCTGCACCGTCGCGCTCAATCACTTTGGCCGCGGCCACGCGAATGCGGGCGCGGGTAATTTCCGATTTCATGATGCACCATTTATAAACCGTCCAGACGGTATAGTAATGTAATCGCGGTGCGTTGTCACAGGCCCGCAAAGCGCCTGAAGTTTGCTGGTGGGGGGGTCTGTGCGTACCCTGCAGTCATGGTGACCACACCTTTCCTCACATGACTGCTTTCCTCCCCAGATGACTGCTGATCTGCTGCTGACGATCCTGAGCTGTATCGGCTTCATGGGGCTGGTGGCATTCGTGTCGTGGCGGCAGACCCGTGGCCGGGTTGATACGGGCACCGGTTACTTCCTCGCTGGGCGGGGTTTGGGCGCCACCTTTATTGCCGGATCCTTGTTACTCACGAACCTCTCCGCGGAGCAGCTCATTGGTCTCAATGGCTCGGCCTATGGCTACAACCTGAGCAGCATGGGCTGGGAGGTGACCGCCGCGGTTGCCACTGTGCTGATGGCGTTTTTCTTTTTGCCCAAGTACCTCGCCGGGGCCTTCACGACCTTGCCGGAGTTTCTCAGCGCGCGCTTCGACGAAGGTGTGCGTCGCATGACCGTGGTGCTCTTTATGCTCGGCTATGGGTTGGTGACGATCCCCAGCGTGCTGTACTCCGGTTCGATTGCGGTGCTCAAACTCTTTGACGTGCCTGAGCTCTTGCAACTGGATTACGGTACCTCGCTGGTGTTGACCATTGTGGTCATCGGTGCATTGGGCGCGTCCTACGCCATACTCGGTGGCCTGAGGGCGGTGGCGGTCTCCGACACCCTTAACGGCGTCGGCCTGCTGATCGTGGGTGTGGCCGTGCCGTGGCTGGGTCTGCAAGCACTCGGCGAGGGGAGCGTGGGTGCCGGTCTTAATATTGTGCTGACAACCGAGACCCAGAAGCTCAATGCCATCGGCGGGCCAACCGACCCGACGCCCTTTGCCACGCTCTTTACCGGGATGGTCTTCGCCAATCTTTTCTATTGGTGCACCAACCAATATGTGATTCAACGCACCCTCGCCGCGCGCAGCCTCGCTGAAGGGCAAAAGGGCGTGCTGTTATCCGGCTTTTTCAAGGTGCTGGTGCCCCTATTGATGATGATCCCCGGTGTCGTGGCGTATCACCTTTACGGGCCCGAGCTGCAATCGATTGATCTGGCCTACCCCCAAATGGTGGCCGATGTCCTGCCGGTTTATGCCACCGGTTTTTTCCTGGCCGTATTGCTGGGCGCCGTGCTGAGTTCCTTCAACTCGCTGATCAACAGTGCGTCGACGCTGTTCTGTATTGATGTCTATCAGCCACTCGCTGGCCGAGAGGTCTCTGATGCGGAAATGGTGAGGGTGGCCAAGCGGGTGGGATTGGTGATGACCGGCTTTTCGTTATTGGTCGCGCCGCTTTTACAGTTTGCCGCCGAGGGGCTCTGGCAAATCATTCGGATTTTCACGGGCTTCTATAATATTCCGATGATCGCGATTGTGATCGTCGGGCTCTTCACCCGGCAGGTGCCTGCGGTGGCGGCCAAGGTGGTGATTGTGTTCCACATTGTTGCCTATGGCGGCTTCCAGTTTGCCCTCAAGGACCTGTTTCCGGTGCACTTTTTGCATCTCTACGCGATCCTGTTTGTGGTGGAGGTGGCGATGATGCTCGCGATCGGTGCACGGCGCCCGCGAAAAGAGGAGACGGCCATCAGACAGACCGCAGAGGTAGACCTCACCCCCTGGGCTTATGCGCAACCCTGCGCGGTGACGCTGCTGTCCTGCGTGGTGGCGCTCTATGTTGTGTTCTCACCCATCGGTCTAGCTGGTGACGGCTCAAATCTCTTTGCGCCCGTTTTGCTGGGTCTACTCGCGCTGAATGTGCTGTTTTGGTTCGGTTGGCACCGCCGACTGGCGGCTGGGCTGGGAGTCCGCGCATGACACATTCTCCGTCGCCATTGGAGGGCAGCGCAGCAGATCGCGTCGCCGCACTGACCCCTGAGAACCCTTACTTGTCGACGGAACGCAAACCCCGCCTGCTGATTGTCGGGGCGGGCATGATGGGGCGAGAGCATCTGCGTGTTTCTCATCTGCTGGGCTGGGCAGACGTGCAGGGCATTGTCGATCCCAATGGCGGGAGCCTTGAGTGGGCGTGCGCCGACTGGCGCCTACTCACCAGCGCGCCGCTCACGATCTATCGCGATCTGAATGAGGCCTGCGGGGATGAGGCGGTAGACGCGATTGTGATCGCGACGCCCAACCACACGCACCGGGATGTCCTGCACGCCGTTGCCTCATCGCACAAGCCCGTGTTGCTCGAGAAGCCGATGGCCACGACCTTGGCGGACGCCATGGACATCGTGAATCTCGCGCGGGATTACCCCGCGGTCATCCAGCTGGGGATGCAGTACCGCTTTAAGGCGCAATACGTGGAGGCACTACAGGCAGTGGCAGCACAGAGCGCACTCGGGGAGGTCAAGACCGTTGCGATGTCAGAGTATCGGCCGCCCTTTTTGGACAAGGTTGATCAATGGAACAAGTTCAATCGTAACAGCGGCGGCACTTTGGTTGAAAAATGCTGCCACTATTTTGATCTCATCAATGTCGTCGCGCAGTCGCGACCGAGGCGGGTCTATGCCAGCGGTGGCAGGGCGGTGAACTTTCTCGATTTTGAATGGCAAGGTGAGATGTCCGATATCGATGACCACGCCATGGTGATCATCGACTACGACAACGGTGTGCGGGCCAGCTTTACGCTCAACATGTTTTGTCAGGAGCTGTATGAAGAGTTGGTGGTGGTGGGTGAGCACGGCCGTTTGGTGGCCAGTGAGCGGGCTAGCTTTCATCCCGATACGCCGTCGGCCGCGCAATTACTGGTGGAGGTGCCAGAGCATCCTGCCTATGGTGGCGTACCCGTTCGCTATCCGGACTGGATTGAAGCCAGCGGCCACTATGGTGCCACCTTTTTTGAACATATCGCCTTTAATTTGCAGCTGGCGGGGCAGGCGGTGGACGCAGCCACGCCGGAGCAGGCACTCTGGTCGCTGATTGTGGCCAGCGCTGCCCAGCACTCGATGCAGACTGGGCGCGAAGTCGACGTCGGCGCGTTCTGTGAAGCAGAGGGCATAGGCGATTTTTACGAGGGACATTGACGGCTCACCGTCATACCCGTGGGCGAAAGCCATGGGAGCGGTGCCCAATTAGCAGGATGGCGGATCCCTAGCCTGCGGTAATGATGTGACCTGGTGCTGAGGTCGAAAGGAGAGACGACAGTGAGTGCAACGATTTCGGTGGGTAGCGGCGAGATGCCCGTCATTGGGCTCGGTCTTTGGAAGATTTCGAGAGAGAACACCGCGGAGATGGTCCGCTCGGCCATTGCCGAGGGCTATCGCCACCTCGACAGCGCGGCGGACTATGGCAATGAAGCTGAGGTGGGCGAGGGGTTGCAGGCGGCACTGTCTGAAGGCCTCGTGACCCGTGACGAGCTCTGGGTCACCTCAAAGCTCTGGAATACCTATCACCGGCCCGAGCACGTGCGAGCAGCCTGCGAGCGCACCTTGCAAGATCTCCGCTTGAGCGAGCTGGACCTCTATCTCATTCACTTCCCGATTGCGCTCCAGTACGTCGACTTTGACACCCGCTACCCCCCGGAGTGGGTCGCCGACCCGGCTGCCCAGAACCCCGTGATGGTGCCCGACCCGGTTCCGCTCTCAGAGACCTGGGGCGCGATGGAGGAGCTGGTGCGTGCGGGGCTGGTCAAGGAGATCGGGGTTTGTAATTACAACACCGGGCTCCTCCATGATCTGATGGCGTACTCAAAGATCAAGCCGACCATGCTGCAGGTCGAGTCGCATCCCTACCTGACCCAGGAGCGGCTGCTGCGCGCCGCAGCGCAGTACGATATCGCGGTAACTGCGTTCTCCCCCTTGGGCGCGCTGTCTTATCTAGAGCTCGACATGGCCGAGGCGGGAGAGTCGGTGCTCGAGCAAGCCGCTGTCAAAGAGGCCGCCGCGCGATTAGACCGGACCCCAGCTCAGGTGGTGTTGCGCTGGGGCATTCAACGGGGCACGGCGGTGATTCCAAAGACCAGCCGAGTGGAGCGCCTGAGAGAGAATCAGCTGCTATTTGATTTTGAGTTGAACGAGGCCGAAATGACCGCGATCTCTGCCTTAAACCGCAACCGGCGATTTAATGATCCGGGCCACTTTTGTGAGGAAGCCTTTGGCACGTTTTTCCCCATCTATGACTGATGTGGCGACGGAGTTCGTGGGCGCGGGTATGGGTATGGGTGAGAGAATCGATAAGGGCAGAGTGATGGCTACGAGCGCGGGTACACATTCTGTGGTGCCCTCCGCGAGTTCAGCATGACGAGGTTTGAAGCTCTGCCCGTTACCAGCCAGCAGCGTCATGGCGATGCGGATTTTCCGCTGGCATTGGTCGCCAAGGGCCCGGTGTCGCACCAGGATCTACGCGCCCAGTCAGCGGGACTCATGGAGCAACTGGCGACCCATGGCGCCATCCTCTTTCGTGGCTGCGGGGTCACGGATGCGCAGACCTTTGATGATTTCGTTGCCGGTTTTGAACTCCCGAATTTTTCCTATAACGAGTCACTGTCGAACGCGGTGCGGCACAACCGCACGCCACGCGTCTTCACCGCCAATGAGGCGCCGCAGGATGTCGAGATTTTTCTGCACCACGAGATGGCGCAGACCCCGTACTTCCCGAGTCACCTGTTTTTCCACTGTGAGCAGGCCGCTGCAGCGGGCGGCGCCACACCGCTGTGCCGCTCCGATGTGCTTCTCAAAAAACTGACGCAGCAGTTACCCGAGTTCGTGGCCCGCTGTAGAGCGCACGGCGCGCGCTACTCCCTCACCATGCCCGCCGAAGCCGACGCCACCTCGGGGCAGGGTAGGAGTTGGCGCCAGACGCTCAATGTCGATACGAAAGAGGCGGCCGAGGCCAGGTTGGCAGCGCTTGAGTATGACTGGCAGTGGCTACCCGATGACGCAATTCGCACCACCACGCCGGCCCTCTCGCTCATTCGCCACGCGCCCTCGGGCAACGAGGTTTTCTTCAATCAGCTCATTGCTGCGTTTTGTGGCTGGCAGGATCAGCGCAACGAGGGCACCCGCTCGGTGACCTATGGTGATGGCTCTGCCTTTGACGATGCGGACGTGCAATCCGCGGTCGAGATTGCCTACGACCTCGTCTTCGACCTCCCCTGGGATTCTGGCGATGTGGCGTTGATCGATAACTATCAGGTCATGCATGGCCGGCGGCCTTTCTCGGGCCAGCGCAGCGTGCTGGCCTCGCTGTGTCTAGACCCGGGGGAGTGACCCCGCTTACAGGTTGATCGTGAGCGTGAGGCGCACCTGACGGGGCTCAAAGCGGTGAAAGTGCCGGTCCTCGACGCCCTCCAGTGGCTCACTGTCAAGTCTTGAGGGGTAGAAGTATTCGATATCCCGGTCATCGGAGTCGAACAGGTTCAGCACATCGGCGCGCAAAGCGTAGCGCCGACCGGCCCACCCGAGTGACAGGTGAGCGAGAGTGGCGCTATGTGCCATAACGGAGCCGTCTTCGATCAGCGGTGCGCCATCGACGTAACGCACTCGCAGTGCGCCGAACCAGCCTGCGGGGGTTTGCGCTGAGAGAGTGGCACTGGCCACGGTTTCCAGCGCCCCGGGGATATGACGCCCTTCGACCGCATTGTCGCTAAAGCGCGCGTCGGTCAAAGCGATATCCGCTTCGAGCGACCACACCTCGTCAATCATCCAAAAGTTGTTGAGCTCAAGGCCCCACCGCTCGCTGGGCCGGGTCGCTTCGGTGGTGCCGGCATCGCCCACGAACAACAGTTCCGAATCCAGCTGCAGGTACCACAGCGCCGCCGCCAGATTCCAGCGCTGCTGCCACTGGGTCTTCACCCCAAGCTCAGCGCCACGTGAACTGACCAGTGGGTTCACCGAAGACACGGCTTCGCCGGTAACAGGATCAATCTGCTGGGTCGCACCCCGCGCGTCGTTGGAGTGAAAGCCCTTCCCGGCACTCGCGTACCATTCGGTAACGGGGCTCGCGCGATAAATCAGGCTCGCTTTCGGGTTGATCAGGGTGTCTTGCTCGGTACCTGAGTTGCGCGGGTTTTCCGCGTCCACATCAAAGCGGAAGTGATCGGCCCGGGCACCCAGCACGGCCCGCCATCGCGGGCTCATTGACCAGATGGCTTCGTAGTGCGCGCCGAGGCTGGTTTCCTCGACCGCGTCCTGCCTCACGGTGCCGGTGCGAACCCTCGCTTGAGTGCGGTACAAGCCAACTGTGCTGATGTCGTCATGCTGTACCGCAACGCCCCAGCGATGCTGCAGCGTGTCACTGGGGTTCCAGTGATGGTGGTAGCTCCCACCGAAAATGCGCCGGTCGTCAACCTGCTGAAATTGATCGCCCCGTGCCGGGTCATCGAGTCGATAGGTGAAGTTGGAGTAGAGGTTCATCTCGTAGTCAATGAGATAAGCGGTCCAGCGCGTCGTGTGATCATCCCGACTGCGTTGATATTCCCCCGAGAGGCTGGAACGTCGGGTATCGCCCCCCAGCGTCGTGTCAATCGAGCCCAGCGGTGATATCACGCCCGCAGTCACCGCTCTCTCGGGTATCTGATCGGCGGCGTTCCACTCGTTGTCATAGTGCATCAGGGTGGTTTGCCATCGTGTGGCCTCGTCCCCGCCGCCCAGCTTCAGCAGCCCGTTCAGTTTTTTGACGTCCTCATCTACGTCAGTCCAGGCACCGTCATAGCGCTGGACCTCTACCGCACCCGCGAGCCGCGTGCTGCCTGCAGTCAGACTGCCCATGGCGAGCCCGCGATGAAAACCGTTCTCGCCCGCCGTCCACGCGAGCTGGTTATTGAAGACATCCGCCGTCTCAATCTCTGCGCCACCTGCTGAAGAGAAATCACCGAGCTCGGCGTGGTAAGGGCCCTTCACGAACTTAATGCGCGCGATGGTTTCCGGGATTAAAAAGTTAATGTCGGTGTAGCCCTGCCCGTGTCCGTGGCTGCGCAAATTGACGGGCATGCCGTCGATCGCAGTAGAGAAGTCGGTCCCGTGATCCAGATTAAATCCGCGCAGGAACATCTGGTTCGATTTACCCGAGCCGCTGTGCTGCGTGATGATTAGGCCGGGCACGGCTTCCAACACGTCGCCGGGTCGCAGTAGCGGTCTGATAGCGAGGTCCATCTGTCCAATGACCCCCTCGGAGGCGCTGCGTGCCTCGCCCGCGAGGTGTTCTCGTCGGCCGGTGACTATGAGCTCTTCGAGTGCCTCCTCGGCGGGGTGTGCACTGACATCTGCGGGCAGGCACAGAAAACACAATATGGCGGTGAGCGTGAAGCGCATTGAAGTTCGATCGAACTGGTCAGGCGCGGAGTATAGACGCTGACTGTTGGTTAGCTAGTTCGCGCTGCAATCGTATTGCGGATGCGAGAAAGCGCCAACCGGCTCATAAGGGCTGGCCTGTGTATACTCGTGCGCAAGGGCAGTACGCCACAGAATAAAAAGCGCGGTACTTTTGGCTCAACAAATCGACAGAGTGAATTTCGGGCTCTCGGTCACCGTACTGCTGGGCCTGACACTGCCGTTGTTGGTGTTCCCCAGTGAAACTGCGGCCATCCTCGCGACGGCCTATGCGTGGATCGCAGACACTTTTGGTTGGTTCTACATACTGACCGGCGCCGTGACGTTTGGTTTGGTGCTCTACATTGCCTTTGGTCCCTACGGCACCATCCGCTTGGGCGACGCCGAGCCCGAGTTTCCGACCCTCAGCTGGGTGGGTATGTTGTTCGGAGCAGGCATTGGTTCGGGCATGCTCTACTGGAGCGCCATTGAGTGGGCCTACTATGTGCAGGCCCCGCCCTTTGGCGCCGAGCCTTTCTCCGATAAAGCCTACGATTGGGCGGCTTCCTACGGGCTGCATCACTGGGGCTTTGTCGCCTGGGCTTTCTACAGCTTACCGACGCTGGCCATTGCCTACCCGTTTTATGTGCGCAAAGTACCGCAACTGAAATACAGTAATTCCGCGCAATACTGGCTAAAGGGCAGGGAGCGCTCTTGGCTGGCACGGCTCATGGACAGCTTTTTCATGATTGCCCTGATTGGCGGTGCGGGGAGTTCTCTCGGGATTTCCACGCCCCTGATATCGGCCTTTGTATCAAGACTCACGGGCGTACCCGACGGATTCGCTCTCGAGGTCGCAGTGGTAGTTCTTTGTGTCGCACTGTTCTCGCTCAGTGTTTGGCTGGGTCTGAGTCGCGGTATCCGCAGGCTGAGCGATGTGAATATCGCGCTGGCGTTTCTTTTTCTGCTCTTCATTTTGTTCGCCGGCGACACACTCTTTATTTTGCGCATGGCGGTGAACTCGGTGGGGCACCTGCTCCAGAACACGTTGGCGATGACCTTCTGGACAGACCCAATCGCCAATACCGGCTTTGTCGGTGACTGGACGGTCTTCTACTGGGCATGGTGGATTGCCTACGGCCCCTTCGTCGGTATTTTTGTGGCCCGCATCTCCCGGGGGCGTACCCTGCGCGAAGTGGTGTTCGGCATGCTGTGCCTGGGCTCTTTGGGCGTGTGGCTGTTCTTCTTTGTGCTGGGCAACCACACCTTGGGGTTACAGCTGAGCGGTGCCGTCGACGTGATTGGCGTGATGAACGCTGAAAATGGTAACGCAGCGATTGTGGCGGGGCTCGATGTGCTACCACTGGCTGCCGTGGCAATTGGGCTGTTTTGTCTCGTGGCGGTGATTTTTGTGGCCACCACTTACGACAGTGCCTCTTATACGTTGGCGGCGACTGCTTCGACTGAAATGGGGCCATCTGAAGACCCGGCGCGCTGGCACCGCTTGTTCTGGGCGATTGCCATTGCAGCGCTGCCAATCGGACTCATGTACGCCGGCGGGGTGCGCGAGGCGCAAACCGCCACGCTGGTGGTCTCGCTACCCCTGACGTTCACTTTCTGGCTGTCGGGCATTGCCCTGCTGAAATCGTTGCGCGCCGACCACCCTCCGCGATAAAACAGCATCTCTCACAGGCTGCGCTGTCCTATGGCAATGGCGCGGCGCTGCGTTGCCCTGAAGTGGCCAGCGGGCGATAGCTCGGGATAAAGGAGTTGCCTTTCGCCATGACAGACCAACCTGTTGCGCTGATATCGGCTGGTGCCTCAGGCATCGGGCTGGCCTGCGCCCGAGCACTGGCGGAGGCGGGTCATCGTGTGCTCACCCTCGATATTGATAGTGAGGCCATCGCGCGATTTCAGGATGAGTTTGGCGAGGGCAGTGGGGTGGTCTGCGACGTAGCCGATGCGGCGCAGGTCGAAGTGGCTTTTCATTCTTTGGTTGATCCTCACCAACGGGTTGATCTCTTATTTAATAACGCGGGTGTTGCCGGCCCACAACAGCCGGTAGAAGACATGGAGGTGGCGGCGTGGCAGTCGACGATCGACACCGACCTCAACAGCCTCTTCTATCTCACGCGTCTGGTGATCCCGCTGATGAAATCTCAGCACAGCGGTCTCATTCTGAACATGTCATCCAGCGCGGGCCGTTACGGCTGCCCGATGCGCTCCCCCTACGTGGCAGCCAAATGGGCGGCAATTGGTCTGGCCCAGACTTGGGCGATGGAGCTGGGCCCCTGGAATATCAGAGTGAATGCGCTGTGCCCCGGCAGTGTGGGCGGGGAGCGGATTGATCGCGTGATTGACCGCGATGCCGCAGAGCGCGGCGTGACGCCCGATGAGATCCGCGAGGTCTATCAACGCCAAAGCTCGCTCAGAGATTTTGTGAGTGCCGAGGACATCGCCGCGATGGTGTGTTTTCTCGCAGGCCCCGGTGGTCGAATGATCTCCGGCCAAACCCTCGGTATCGACGGCCATACCGAGAGTCTCGCTAACTGGCTGGACCCCTAAGGATGAATCGATGAAAGCGTGCTGGTTTGAGGCATTCGGTGCGGCGCAGGACGTGCTACAGCAGGGTGATTGGCCCACACCTGAGCCCGGTCCGGGCGAGGTGCTAGTGCACCTCCACACCACCGGTGTGAACCCCTCTGATGTGAAAAAACGCGCCGGGGCCTTCCCAGACTTGTTGGAAGCCGGGCCGGTGATACCCCACAGCGATGGCGCGGGAGTGATTTCAGCAGTGGGTGAGGGTGTGTCGCCGTCTCGCGTGGGTGAGCGGGTGTTTGTTTATCAGGCGCAATACGGCCGCCAGTTGGGTACCGCCGCGGACTATGTGGCGCTCGACAGCGTCCGCGCACCAATGCTGCCCGAGAACGCTTCGTTTGAGGTGGGGGCGTGTATTGGCATTCCCATCATGACAGCCCACCGCTGCGTGTTCGCTGATGGCATCGTTGCCGGTCAGTTGATACTCGTTACAGGTGGTGCGGGCCGGGTTGGTCACTACGCCATTCAGTGGGCGCATCGCGCCGGCGCGCGCGTGATTGCGACGGCGAGTAACGAACAAGACGCTGCAGCCTGCCGGGAAGCCGGCGCCGAGGCGGTGGTGAACCATCGCGAACCTGAGTGGGGGAAGGCGGTTCTGGATCTGACCGGGGGGCAAAAGATCGATCGGGTGGTCGACGTAGAGTTCGGCGCCAACCTGCCCGAGCTGCTGCGCTGCGTGAGGATCGGCGCCACGATTGCGACGTACTCCAGTACCGTGGTGCCGGAACCTGCACTACCCTTCAGGACCATGATGTTTATGGATCTCACGGTCCGCATGGTCATCGTTTACGCCATGCCGGAGGAGGCCAAGGCGAAGGCGGTGGCGGATACCCAAGCGGCGTTGACAGAGGATGGCCTGCAGCACCGCATTGCCGAAACGCTACCATTCGATCAGATGGCGAAGGCCCACGAGATCATTGAAGCAGGGAGGGTGCGCGGATGCGTCGTCGTGGCGATTTAGCTTTCCAGTCCAGTGGGATGGTGCGCCTGCTACTGGCTGGCACGTTGGTGGGAATCGGCATGCTAGGCCTCGCTGGTTGCGGGAGGGAGCCGGGGTCACCCTCAGTGCAACTGGGCGACACCGTGATGACGGGTGTCTACGAGACAAATGGCATCGCCGCGTTTCTCGGGTTGCCATTTGCCGAACCGCCGGTGGGTGAGCGGCGCTGGGCGCGGCCAGTGCCCTGGCAGCCCGACGGACAATCGATCGACGCCTCCACTTTTGCGCCCGCCTGCATGCAAACGGATAGTGGTGTCGAGTGGTACCGGGGCATGATGGAGCGGGTGGGTATTGACCCCAATCTCATGGTGGCGCCTGAGTACTCCGAAGATTGCTTGTACCTCAATGTGTGGACGGATCTGGAGGCCGAGGAGCCGCTCCCGGTCATGATTTACATCCACGGTGGTGGTAACACGGGGGGGTGGAGCTACGAGCCGAACTACCACGGTGAGCAGTTGGCCCAGCAGGGCATGGTGGTGGTTTCCGTTGCCTATCGGCTGGGGATATTTGGCTGGCTCAACCACCCCGAGATGACGATCAAGAACCCAGCACTACATGATCTCGCTGCGAGTCTGGCCTGGGTGCACGAACACATTGCCGCGTTTGGTGGCGACCCCGAGCGCATCACGGTGGTGGGGGAATCTGCGGGCGCCGACAACGCGATCCATCTGGCGATCTCGCCGTTGAGCCAGAGCCGCATACGTAGACTGATTCATCAAAGTGGCGGGTGGTCTTTTGATGAAGGGCCGGACACCTCCGCCGCAGAGGCGCACGCGCTGGCATTCCAGAAAGAGTTGTTGGGCGAATCGGGTTCGCTGGCGGGACTTCGCGAGATGTCTGCATCGGAACTGCTCGACGCGGCCGCTGAGGTCTATTCCAGTTTTTATTTCGACCCGGTTCAAGACCCCGAAAGCCTTCCCGACACATTGCCCGAGCTGTCGGACCGGGGGTCTCTGCCGGTGATCGACGTCATGCTCGGCACCAACCTCAACGAGGCACTGATGTACGTCCCGCCCGAATCCACGCCGCCTGAGTACTTTGTTGGTCAGCTGTCGGTGGCGGTGATTGACAGGATCTTTGATGAATTCCCTGATGAGTTAGCCATCGTTGATCAGATAGATCGCGTGGGGACGGGTATTGATTACCTGTGCCCGTCACTGGCACTGGCGTCAGCACTTGATATGGCGGGTGCGCGTGCCTGGGTCTATCGCTTTGACCGCGTGCGCCCGGGTTTTGAGCCAATCGGTGCTTACCACGGAGCCGAGTTGCCCTACATGTTTGACCAGCATGATGACTGGCTGCCCACCGAGGAGGTTGATCGTCGGTTGACCAAGGAAATGGTCGCTCATTGGAGCGCATTTGTTCGCCGAGGGGATCCCAATGCGGAATCCGCGCCGTTTTGGCCACAATGGCGCGCTGGCGACTCTCAGATGATTCGCTATGGCAATGCAACGACCCACGGACCGCATCCGGATCTGGCGTTTTGCGAGGGCCTGCGCGCCCAATACTTGTCAGCAGACAACCAGTAACCCTTCGCGGCATGGTTGTTCATGGGGGAATGCGAAGGCCCCCTTGTAGCGTCTTAGGTCGTAACCAGCAGCCCTAGCTTGCCGCGGTGAGGCCTATCTATCGGGCAGTGTTCGATCGGTCTGTCGCCAGCTCATCAATCATCGCCCGCCAGAAGCGGAGTGATTCACCTACTGCTGCTTTAGGCACACGCTCATTCAAACCGTGTGCAAAGCTGTCTTTGGGGTTAATGAAGATACCCGTTAGGCTGTAGCTGGGAATGCCCGCCACGCGCCAATAGGCGCCGTCGGTGGTGCCGGAACCCATCTCAGGAACGATAGGGAGATTGGGGTGGATGGGTGCCAGGGATTGCTCGATGGCGGCCATAATTTCCGGATTAAAAGATGATGCGGGACTCGCTACGGGCACGCCAACCACTGCCCATTCCAGTGCAGGATCATCGGCAACGCGCTGTAGCTCTCGCATGATCTCGGCAGGCGCATGGCCGGGGAAAATGCGACAGTTCACGGTAGCGGTCACCGCACGAGGCAGGGCGTTTTCTGCATCCCCCCCGGAGAGCATGGTGGGAATACAGGTAGTGCCGAGTGTGCCGACATACTCGGGTTGCGCGCGTAACAGCGAGATGGCCTCCTCATCCCCCGTATCGGCGACGAACGCGGCCATCGCGTCACCTACCTCATTATTTAGTAGCGGCGCGGTGCGGGCAAAATAGGTCAGCGTGATCTCATTGGTTTCCACCGGGAAGGTGTAAGCCTCCAGGCGCTGAATAGCGCGAGCCAAATCATAGATGGCGTTGTCTGCCCGCGGCATCGAGCTGTGCCCGCCGGGGTTCTTCGCGGTCATAGAAAACGTCGCGTAGGTCTTTTCCGCAAAGCCCACCTGAAATTGAATGGCCTCGCCGGCATCGTTCAGGACGCCACCGCCGCCATCGACCACCAGCGCATACTCGGCGTCCACCAGATCGCGGTAATCACCGGCCAGCTGCTGAACGGTCTCCTGAAAGGATTCTTCGTCACCGGTAAAAGCGATGACCAGATCGCGGTTGGGGACGAACCCGGACTCCTTCAGCCACACAAAGAGGGTGGTGAGAATAGTGACATCGAACTTGTTATCCAATACACCGCGGCCGTAGAAAAAGACGTCGTCTTCCTGCAGTTCAAAGGGGTGCCTCAGCCAGCTCTCGGGGTTGGCAGGCACCACGTCCATGTGGGAGGAAAACAAGATGGGCTTGCGGCCGCTGCTGCCGTCTCCCTCGTAGCGCACGATGAGAGAAGCGGTCTCTTTGTAAGGCACCAACGTCAGGCTGTCAGGGTGAAAATCCGCCTCAAGAAACACTTGCCGCAACGACTCCGCGTAAGCGGGGACCAGCCCTTGCCCGTGCGCGGTCTCACGACTGATCGCATCGCGCAGTAGCTCAATGGCCCGATCACTGTATTGGGCAATGACATCCTCCTCGCTGGCGACGCTATGTTGCAAGGTCAGCGCAATGGTCGCGCAAAAAAAGATGACACTGCGGTACAGATTGTTCATGGGGTTTTCCTGTTCGCCGCTTGGTCACCATCGGCAGATTGGAGGAAGGTGCTCACGGTCTTGTCAGGCCGTCTCGATATCCCTCGGGGGCGACGCAATATAGCACCGTTCGTCTTTGTTACCCTCTCTTATGGCACCACAGAAACCTATTGCCCATCGTGTTTTCAGCGGGGTCCATCCGGACGTCAATTTTTCTTCCCACCACCAACGGCTTCGGTTACATTTTCGCCCTCTGACTGGTGCCTCGGATACAGCGATTCCTTGTCGTCTCAGGTACTAAAACGCGCGATGCCCGGCACCGCGAATCACGCAGCCACCACTGTGGTTTGGCGAGGGAGATGTGCATCGTGATGACGCAACACGACTTTTCCGCGGCGCTATTGGCTCCCGATTTTTATCATTATACAGCCGCGCCGATCGCTGCTGTGACCGAAGGCGATGACGCGCTGGTTGTTAGTTGGTCTGATGGGCGTCAGCTGAGCTGCCATCGCTTCTGGCTGCGGGAAAATACGCTGGGCCACGGTGGTATCGACCCCGCCACCCGCGAGGGCATCATGGACCCCGCTGAGTTATCGGACGCAATGCAGATCGCGGCTTTTGAGCTCACCGCATGGGGCGACCTATGCGTGACCTGGACGCCAGAGGGTGCCGATGAGAGTGTGGTCAGCACCTATCACTCGGGCTGGCTCCGGCATATCGCGGAGGGTCAGCATCTCCCCGAGAGCTGGGTACCGGCACCAGAGGCTTGGACCGCTTCAACGTTATCGGCACCGCCGCGGCGTCGAGCCGATGCGGTGCTGAAGGATGAAGACGCGCTCTGCGACATGCTCAACGACTTGCTGCGCTGGGGCGTGTGCGTGGTGGAGCAGGCACCCACTGAGCCGGGGTTTCTCAACGAACTTGCCGCGCGCATTGGCCCGGTCCGCGACAGCAATTTTGGCTTGCTATGGGATGTGAAAGCCGATGTGAATCTGGCGGGGGACGCCAAAACTAATACCACCGCCAACACGGGTTTTCGTTT